>JBKPBJ010000226.1:0-6450 GCA_046726875.1 Verrucomicrobiota bacterium | reverse complement strand
ATCGGGCATGACGCGCGTCACCGAGGCGACTTCTTTTTCGGCAAGGGCGTCCATGATCTCGGCAATGTGCCGCGCTGCGCTGGAATCCATTGACTCCAGCCCGCGGAAATCCGCCAGGACGTGAAACCCGGGCGCGACATCTTGCAACAGCGCACGGATGCGTTGCGCGGCGAGCTTTGCTTCCTCGACTGTGACCCTTTGCGCAGCGCTGATCACCAGCAGCCGTTTCGACCGGTCGAGCTCAACCGCGTACATGCTTGGTCATCACACGAAGCAGGCGCAGTCGCAAGTGTGTCACAGCCCACTGCGAAATGCCGTGCAGTCGCCCGACCTTCGTCGCTACGGCGTGACACAGAGAAGGCCGCTAAAGCGCGCTTTAGAAGAAAGCGTTTTCGAAGGTTGATTGGAACGCGCCAGGCTCGGTCTCGCCGATCCGAAATCGGGAACTGATTTCGAATTGCGTCGCGCAATAAGTTTCGACGTCGTTCCTGCCGCAGTTCTCGAGCGACGCGCGCACCGTGTTTAAGGCGAGCGCCGGCGTGTTGCAATCGCGGCTGAGATGCCCGAGCACCACGCGCTCGATTTTTCCGGGTAACAAGTCCTCAATCACGCCCGCCGCCGCCGTGTTCGACAGATGTCCGTGCCGTGACTGGATGCGCTGTTTCACCGGCCACGGCCGGTGCGTGTCGTTCTGCAAAAGTTTTTCATCGTGATTAGTCTCCACCACGAGCGTTTGCACTTCTCGCAAGCGTTCGACGATCAACTTGGTGACGTAACCGAGATCGGTGATAAACCCGAGGCTGCCTGAGCCGACGTGAAAAACGAACCCCAGGGGATCTACCGCGTCGTGCGGCACGGGGAACGTTTGCACCGTGATATCGCAGATCGAAAACTCAGCGCCAGTCGCAAACAATCGCCAATTCCGACATCGCTCCGAGAGACCGCTGGACCGAAGCGCCTCAGCCGTGAGCCGGTTGCAGTAAATAGGCAGATCAAATTTGTGGCAGAGAACTTCAAGCCCAAAGACATGATCGCCGTGCTCGTGCGTGAGAAGGACGCCATCGAGCTGCTCCGGCGTGACGCCGCAATGCTCCAGACGCAGGACCAATTGCCGCGCGCTCAACCCGCCATCAATGAGAATTTTGCAATGATCGGTTGCGACCAGCGCGCTGTTCCCCGCACTCCCGCTACCGAGCATGGTCAAGCTGAACACGGGTCTCAAGATAGACGCGTGATTTCAGCTTATGCAAACTGAATTGTCACGCAGACAATCTGGTCGCGATACAGGAATGACAATCATCTTGCACAGGCGGTGCGTCCTGGTTCAGAATCGCCGTGCTATTCCACTAACCAAAGGACCGCTTATGCCGACCGGGGCATCTCTTCACATTGGACTCAACGCTGTCGATCCAAAACACTACAGTGGCTGGGACGGACAACTCACCGCGTGCGAGTTCGACGCAAACGACATGCAAGCGTTGGCGAAAACCCAGGGATTTACCAAAGTAACCAAACGCCTAACGAAAAGGGCGACACGCAATCGGGTCCTGGCCGACATCAAAGCTGCCGCGAAGAAACTGAAACGGAACGACATTTTCTTTCTCACTTATTCAGGGCACGGCGGCCAGGTGCCGAATACGGGAAACGATTTCGAGCCGGACGGCTACGACGAAACATGGTGTTTGTACGACGGTGAGCTGATCGATGACGAGCTTTACGCCGCGCTCAAGGAATTCCCCAGCGGCGTGCGGATTTTTGTGCTGTCGGACAGTTGCCACAGCGGCACGGTACTTCGCGCAGCGCACTTCAATGCGCTCGGCCTAACGCCGGTGCGTCCACGTATGATGCCGCGCGACGTTGCGCTGCGCGTTTACATGGATCACGAGAAGTTCTATGACAAACTCCAGCAACGCAGCGCCGCCCCGCGGAGGGGAATGCGCGCCAGCGCTGTTTTGATTTCCGGTTGTCAGGATAACCAAACGAGTGCAGACGGCGATCGGAACGGGTTGTTCACGGAAACGCTGCTTGCAGTTTGGAAGAACGGAAAATTCAAGGGCGATTATCGCGGCTTCCACCAATCGATCGTCAAACTGATGCCGCCAACGCAATCGCCGAATTATTTCACCATCGGACCGGCCAACGACCCGTTCGAAGAACAGAAACCGTTTACGGTTTGATCGGGATGAGGATTCTCCTGGTTCACGGAGTCGGCCGCCAGGAGCGTCCTGACAATCAGCCGTGGGAACGCCCATGGGAAGAGGCGATCACCGCCGGAATCGAGTATTTCGATCCTGCGTTTGCGCCGACAGGTGTGTTCACCTACGCGCTGGCCAAGGAATTTCGCAAAGCGGAGGCGGCGCGTGAGACTGATCTATCGTTCGCGGAGTTAAGCGAACGCGTGAACGCCACGATGAAGACGCTCCGCTACGATCAGATCTCTGACGTCAAACGGCGGAAGGTGGCATGTAATGCGCCTGTGTTGGGATCACGAGGAAAAACGCGATCTCGTTAGGCCGTAGCCGCCTCGCTGTCCCGGCCCGTGACCGTAAGTATCGACGCTTTCGTCTTGCGGGTAATCGATTTACTTACTGAAGTATCAACCACAGGAGAAGCTTATGTCATTAACTCGCCGCAATTTTCTTATCAGTGGATCGCTGTCGTTCGCTGCCGGTGCATTTTCACCGTTTCTCGTTCAAGCTAAACAAAAGGAGAGCGCTCCCGCTGATCTCAAAGATTGGGACTCAGTGCGCCGGGAATTTGAGCTGGCTCCTGATTACATTCATCTCGCCCTGTTCTTTCTCGCCTCGCATCCCAGACCGGTGCGTCAAGCGATTGAGCAGTACCGGGCGAAGATCGACGGGAACCCGTTGCTTACCGTCGACAGCGCGATCTTCGAACCAGCCGGCGGAGGTATTCCTCTTCAGGTCTGCCGCGCCGTTGCCGACTACATCGGCGGCGATGCGCAAGATATCGCGCTTACCCAGAACACGACAACTGGTCTTGCTCTTCTCTATCACGGCCTGCCTTTGCGTGAGGGCGATGAAATCCTGACCACTACGCACGACCACTACGTGCATCACGAATCAATCCGGCTCGCCACGGGCCGTTGCGGGGCGACCTGGCGCAAGATTCCACTCTTCAATTCCTACGACTCGATTTCGCCGGACGAAATAGCGGAACGCATTCGCAAAGCGATCGGTCCGAAGACGCGAGCGGTAGGCGTCACCTGGGTGCACTCCAGCAGTGGCGTGCGGCTGCCCATCGCCCGCATTGCGGAAACGCTTGTCGAAGTTAACCGCGGTCGCGAGCAAAAGGATCGCGTGCTCCTAATCGTCGATGGCGTACACGGTTTGGGAGTGGAAGATCCGAAGATCACCGCTTTAGGATGCGACGCGTTCGCCGCAGGCACCCACAAGTGGCTGTTCGGGCCGCGCGGCACCGGGTTTGTTTGGGCAAAGCCCGCCGTTTGGGCGAGAATGCGCCCGGTGATTCCATCGTTTACTTCACCGGACCTTTTCGCCGCGTGGGAGGAGGAACATGAGCCGGCGACCGCGCCGCGAGCGGCATGGTTTTCACCGGGCGGTTTCCAAGCGTTCGAACACTTTTGGGCATTACCGCAAGCCATTCGTTTTCATCAAAACATCGGCCCGGCACGAATCACCGCGCGAACACACGAGCTCAACGCGCAAATGAAAGAGGGACTTGCGCGCATGACCCGTGTCCAGTTGTACACGCCGCGGGATGAAAATCTCTCCGCCGGCATGGTCTGCTTCGATGTGAAAGGGATGAAACCGGAAGAAGTAGTAGAGCGCCTTCTCGCTCAGCGCATCGTCGCTTCCACGACTCCGTATCGCGTATCTTATGCGCGTGTGGCGTGCAATATCGTCAACACGCCGCAAGAGGTCGAGACGGTGCTTCGAGCGATTCGTGAATTGGCGTAAGCCGCAATGTGCAAATGTTGAAATACGTCTAGCCGTGACATTGATCTTGTAGCCACCGGCCTGCGGCCGGTTTTCGAACGCTAAGCGACCAGACGTCGCACAGCCACGTGGCTACAGCGACTGCGGTCAACGCGGGTGGCTACAGGGTATCCGCGGTTAACGCTTCGATGAATTCGCGAGGCGTCTCTGCGTTGAGCAATCTCGATCGGATCGTCTCATCCTTAACCAATCGCGCCAGCGTCCCGACGCAAACAAGATAATCGCTGAGCAAGCGTTCGGGAACGCCGATCACGAAAATCAGATGCGCGCGCTGCTGATTTTCGGCGACTGAAAGTCCGGCGCGGCTGCGCCCGACGCCCACTACAATTTCATCAACCAAATCCGTGCGCGCATGTGGAAACGCTACCCCGTTTTCGACAACGCTCGGGTGGATCTGCTCACGCGCCAGCACCTGCTTAAGAAAAACGTCTGAATCGCCAATTTTCCCTGTGTGCGCGAGCACATCCACGATCTCGCGAATCGCATTCGCCGGTTTGCGGGAGCGCAACCGGAGGATCACCTGTTGTGCATCTACTAGATCTGCGAGGGCGATAGGCATTGGGGGGCGGAGAGATTTGTTGGATTATACGGCAAACGCAGTTATCCAGTTAAATAGCAATTTGTGGCGACTCAAGATACAGCGGTAGCCCCGAAAGAGGAACGGACAGTTTCTTTGCAGCGGAGCATTTACGATCCGGGCTATGTCAACGCGATGTCGCATTTCTATCGGGGCGAGCTGGGGCGGAGCATGGTATGGCGACAACGGCTGGATGTGACGACCAACTGGGCCATCACCAGCAGCACTGCCATTATTACAATCGCTTTTTCCACACGCGACGTGCCGCACATCATTTTCTTTTTTAACCTGGCCATCGTGTGGGTGCTGCTCTGGATCGAGTCACGCAGATACCGTTTTTACGATGCATTTCGCGCGCGCGTTCGCATGCTCGAAGCGCATTTTCTTGTCCCTATGGTCATGGAAAATCGCGAGCTGCTTCAGGGCGAATGGAAAAAGCTCGTATGCGAAGACTTGATTCTGCCGTCCTTTAAAATCACGAAATTGGAAGCGATCGGCCGCCGGCTGAAACGGAATTACGTGTTCATTTTCATCCTGATCCTGATCGCGTGGCTGACGAAGATCTTTTTGCATGCCAGCGCGCCGATCAACGATCTCGTATCGTTTTATCATGCGCTGCACATCGGGCACATCCCGTCGTGGGTCGTGGCGATGGTTTTCGTGGGCACGTTCATCAGTGTCATTTCCATCACCATTTACGTCAGCAAATATTCCTCCGGCGAAATCTCCGAGTTCGGCACGCACCGCTCGCTCTGGCGCATTTAAGGCGTGCGGGCGGAAAAGCAATCGTGCTAGAACGAATTATATGAGGACCTTAACCAGCTACATCAGCAGATTTGTTGTTATTCTTGTCTTCGTCTCCGGAGTCTCGTTCAGCAAAGCTGCGGCTCAGCCGACCGGACGTCTGATTGTAATCCGAACGGCTAATTTCGGCTGGAACATTGCCGCCGGCCTCAAGATCGGAGGCCGAACCGTGGCGAATATCGTCCAGGGTCGCCGCTACGACCACCGCGTTCCGGCCGGACGGCATGTTCTGACGGTTTCAGCCGTGCCGAATAACGACTTGCGCGAGCCTAGCTCCATCGTTGTCAATGTGCGGCCAGGCGGCACTTACATTTTCAGTGCCGTGTGGGATTCGGACCGTGTTTTTCTTCAGCCGACGACATTGTCGCCCGCGGAGATGGCGAAATTGGGCCTTTGAGAAGCGCTATTTAATCTTCGCCAGAATCCCTTCCATCTCGTTTCGGCGAAACGCGCGCAAGGTTTGGCCTTTGACGTTGCCAAGTGAACCCACTTTAAGTATGAACGCGCTCATCGTCTCATCATCGGGCGCCTCAAATATCACGACCGCATCGTAAGCGCCCATCGTCCAGTATTCCTCCACGATCTTCAGTCCCATTTTCTGGGCCTCGGCAATGGCAGCGTCGCCGCGTTTCACTGTGTCTTTGATGTTGCGAATCCCCTGGTCTTTAAACTGAATCAGACAGACATAACTAGGCATGGTGTGTTACTCCTTTTGTTGGTTGTGGACCCAAACAGTACTGCGAATCTCGGCCTGATCAAAAGAGAGGAGACTTATTCGCGCCGGCTGCTACAACATTAAGATATCTGAAATGGAACCGGGCGAAGCTCTTGGGATTGCTGCACAGATCGCGGTCGCATTAGCCGGTTTCGCTGGCGTGGTCGTCGTGTTTCGCCGCGAATCCGTGCATGAATGGTCGCCCATGGATAAACTCCGCTTACGGCTTTTATTGGCCAACTCCATTCTGCCGCTGGGTCTTTGCATGATGGGATTGCTGTTGCTCACCATCAAACCGATGCCACCGGCCATGTGGAGATGGTGCAGCGCAATCGAATTCGTGGTTTTTTTATTGTTCGTAGTGACGATGACCA
>JBKPBJ010000225.1:0-11493 GCA_046726875.1 Verrucomicrobiota bacterium | reverse complement strand
CCGTCACGCCGGCCGCCGTATCCGCCACCGCCGTAACGTCCACCACCGCCGCCGCCACCCGGCGGCCGCTGCTCGCGCGGACGTGCCTCATTCACAGTCATCGCCCGGCCTTCCATGGTTTGGCCGTTGAATTTCGAGATAGCATTCTGCGCTTCCTCCTCCGAACTCATAGTCACAAAGGCGAATCCACGTGATTTGCCAGTGAATCTGTCCTGCATGAGAGTCACTTCCTGCACAGCTCCAGCTTGCGAAAAGATCTCCTGCAGTTCGTTCTCCGTCGTGTTGAAGGGGAGATTGCCTACGTATAATTTGGTTCCCATTGAGTTTATTCTAGAAAACGCCGCCAGGTAACTGTTTCCGCTTATCGGATTTCAAATCGCCATTGAATAAACTCAACTGACAATCCACCAACTTCCGGGCTTCCGTTTCCCGTTTTGCGGTCACTTGTAAAATGCTTCTTTTAAGAAAGCAATAGAAATCAAGGTCAATTTTTGGGGTCAGATAATGGCTCAAGCAGACAGGCGAGAAAGCACGAATGATCCAGCCCGCGTGGCAGTTACAGCCGCGGGCGTGGTCAGCCCGCTAGGGTTCGGATTGGCCGAAACGCTCGAGTCGCTCCGGAGCGCACGTGACTGCGTGACTCCGGTGATGAGCTTTTCAGTCACGCAATGCCGGTGCAAAACCGCGGCTCAAGTTTCCGACTCGCGGCTGCTTTCCAGCCACTCGCAAATACCCCGTTCGGGACGCCTGCATCGTGCGTCGCACATGATGATTCAAGCGCTACAAGAACTCGTAACGCAACAGCCTCAATTTGAACCGGAGTTAACGGTAGTCGGCACGACAAGCGGGGGCATGTCTTACGGCGAGCGCTATTACCGCGCGTTAAACGGGGCAGGGGATTTGCGGCATGCGCCGACATGGATCGCTAATTACCCGGCGCAAAAGCCGGTGATCGATGCGCAGACGGCTTTTGGAATTTCAGCGCCGTGTCACGTCATCGCGAACGCGTGCGCGTCCGGGACAAATGCGATCGGTCACGCGTTTGAATGCGTGCGCTCCGGTCGTTACCAACGGGTGTTAGCCGGCGGGTACGACGCGCTCGCGGAAATGGTCTTCGTCGGCTTTGATTCGCTTCAAGCTTCTACTCCGGAGAAATGCCGGCCATTTGATCGGCATCGGTCTGGTATGGTGCTCGGTGAAGGCGCCGCGGTTCTGGCTTTAGAAAATCTCGACCTCGCGCGCGAGCGCGGCGCGCCTGTTCTCGCCGAAATCATCGGTTACGGCATTTCCACCGACAACTTTCACATCACACAACCGGAGCCATCGGGCATCGGAGCGCGACAGGCAATGGAGCGGGCTCTCGAGAGCGCGCATATCGCCGCGACGGACGTTGATTACATCAATGCGCATGGAACGGCTACGGTCTTCAACGATGCAGCCGAAGGCAAGGCAATCAGCGTGTTGTTCAATGGCGTGCCGGTAAGCTCAACCAAAAGCATGATGGGTCATTCCCTGGGCGCCGCTGGCGCCATCGAGGCGATCGTTTGTTTGCTTGCGCTCCAACACCAACTTCTTCCAGCTAACATCAATTTCATCACTCCAGATGACGATCTCGATCTCAACATCGTCGCGAACCAAGCGCGACCGGCTGTGGTGAATACGGTGCTCTCGAACTCCTTTGGATTCGGTGGGACAAATGCTTCGCTGTTAATGCGTAAATTTCCGCATTCGCCAGGACTGCCGCAGACGGGCGACGCATGAGTTTGGCGATTGCCGGCATGGGGTGGGTTACCCCTCTGGGCACTAGCGTTGATTCCGTTTGGGAGCGATTGCTTCAGGGCGAGGAGGCATCTGCGACGACGATTTCCGAAGAATTCGCCGATCGCGTTTACAGCGTTTTTCGGGTACCGGAATCAGCGCTGAAGGGTGTTTCCCATCCGCGCCTTCGTCGCGCCAGTGCTATTTCGCGTTTCGCGGCAGCAGCTGGGTTGCATGCGTTGGAGTCTGCAGGACTCGAACTCGAGTCGCAGAGTGCTGAACGAATTGCGCTCGTCTTCGCTATCTCAAATGGAGGCGTCATTTACACGAAACGTTTTTACCGGGAAATCGTCACCATAGGTGCGCAGGCAGCTAGCCCGCTCCTGTTTCCGGAAACCGTGTTCAATGCACCGGCAAGTCATCTTGCCGCTATCCTTGACGTGACCGGCGCTACGTACACCCTCGTGGGGGACGGGGCCGTCGGGCTTGCAGCGATAAAAATGGCCGAGGAATTGATGGCCGATGAGACGCTGGACCATTGTCTCGTTGTAGGCACCGAAGAAATCGACTGGCTGTTATGCGATGCTTACCGGCAGTGGCGTTTGTTGCGTGTGGCGCCGCCGATTGAGCCTTTCAGCGAGCAGAACCGCGGAATGATCTTGGGCGAAGGCGCAGGAGCGATCGTGCTCGCACGGGACGGATTCGTCACCATCGAACGGACGCATCTGGGCGGATATTTTAAGAAACGAGCCGAAGCGGAAAAAATCTTGAGGGCTATCCTGTGTGATCTCGGACAAACAGAAGTCGATTTTGTTATTTCGAGTGCGAATGGGACGTTTGTCGATCACGCGGAATTGCAAGCGCTTCAGGAGGTCGTTCCAAATGCGCTGGTTTACACGGGTAAACCAGCATTGGGCGAGAGCGTTGGGGCCGCAGGATTGTGGCAGATTATTCTTGCTGCCCAAGCGCTGTATTCGAAAGAACTTCCGCCCGTGCTTCACGCGGATCACAGCGCCGGGTTGCGGCTTTCACTCGTGCGAACGCCAATTCCGAGTGCGCGACGCGCGATCGTTTTAAGCTGCGGACTTAATCAGCAGGCCGCAGGCTTGCGACTGTCGCTCCAGTGAGCCGCCAGTCGATTTTGTTTTGCCGAGCTTGGTAGTAAATCCCGCTGGGATCATGGAGGTTACAGCTGAACACCAGTTGACGAGGAGCGCGGAATTTTTTTTGGGCGAATCCGCTTGCGTGGTTAGATAAATGTTCTTAATTAAGCGTCCATTTTCCCAGCGCCAGTCGATTAGAAATGGCGCTTAAAACAGTCACTATGGCTAAATCAAAAAAGAAGAAGAGCTCTGCAGCGAAATCGGCTGTACGAAAGCCGACTCGCAAGCTTCACGCCAGGAAGGCCGCGCCAAAAAAATCTACTCGTGAAAAGAAGCCGGCGCGCCGTTTGCGCAAAACAAATTTGGAAGGCACCGAGTCGCCGCCCGCAGCGGTGCTGTTGGGATTAAATCATCGCGAAAAAAAGCTGGATCCGTTTATTCGGCAACAGAAACAAAAGCTGCTTCAGCTTCGCGACGCAGTCGTGGATTCCATGGCTGGCGTGGCCCAGGGCACTCTTCGCTCGCGCGCCGAAGGCAGCGAAGCTTCGGCCTTCGGAATGCATCAGGCCGACGCCGGATCGGACGCATATGATCGCGATTTCGCGCTGAGTTTGCTCTCACAAGAACAGGACGCGCTTTATGAAATCGATGAGGCGCTGAAGCGCATCGAGCTCGGAACATACGGCAAGTGCGAAATGTCCGGTAAACCAATCCCGCGCGCACGCCTCGAGGCGATTCCCTTCGCCCGTTTCACGGTGCAGTGTCAATCTCAGTTGGAGAAGCAGAGTAAAGCCGCCCGGATTCGACCATCAGTCACTTCTTTGTTTGGTTTGACTGAAGAGGAAGGCGCCGAATCCGAGGAGGAGGAAACCACTACGCCGGAAGTGAAGGAGTGATCGACGATCATGGCACAGGAGATTGTGACACTCGAATGCACCGAAGCTAAAGCGCTCGGGAAGCCGCCTTCGCGTTACATGACCACGCGCAATAAAAAAAGTCCACGGACGCCGAATCGCTTGGAGAAGAAAAAATACAATCCGTTTTTGCGGCGGCGCACCTTGCACCGGGAGACCAAGCATTAGCGATGCAGCCGAAAACTCCAAAACGCCGTTCCGCATTTCGCCGTGCCAATCGTCCCATGCCGCGACGCCGGATCGATATTGCCTTGGAGGCAATCGATTACAAGAACCCTGATCTTCTGAAAAAATTCGTCACGGAGAGCGGCAAAATTCTGCCTCGTCGCGTCACCGGTATGCCTGCATACATGCACCGGAAAATCACGCGCGAAATCAAGCGCAGCCGTTCGGTGCTGTTGATGAAGTGACAAAGGCGACCACGCGGTTTCTCATCCTGAACGAAGAGAAGGATCTCCACTAACCTCATCGATCAACGCTGATTAGCTTGCGTTATCTATGCTTCAATTGTGAGATCCCCCGCTCCGTTCCGGATGACCGGCGAAATTAAGTGCGGTCTCTGCTTGCCGTCGATCTAGACAGCGCCTGTTTTTCGTGATTCGGTTTGACGCAAACGCCGCTACACCGCTGCGTTCAGTATTGGGCGTTGGACGTTGAACGTTGGGTGTTTTCTTCTTCCCTTACGCCTTCGGCGTCCGTTCGCCTTCCTCAATCAAGTTCCAGAACTCGCGCGTTTCGCCCAGTTGCGCGTCCTCGGAAACAGGCAGTTTGCTGCGGAACAGAAAATCGCGAAGCGTGTTTTTGTGCAAGACGCGATGGACTTTGACGCCCTCCTCGGTTTTGGCGAAATAAATACGGTAATTCTTGGCTCGATAGCGATAGAGCTTCTTCCCCTCGCGTTCGATCACGCCGAAACGCTCGGAGTCGAGCTGATCCAAATCTTCGGGTAAAATTTGAAACTCGGCCAGCAACTCAAGCTGCAACCTTTTTGGTAACGCCGAGATCTCGGCCGCGCTCAGCTCATTGAAGATGATTTGGAACATGCGTTAACGCTTTGGTCGCTTTTGTCTTTTCTGTCCCTCCCGAGCATGGACACAAGAGACTACAGGGACTAAAGATAAACCCGGCGCACCCGTGCGCCAATCCGCGTTACAATCTCCCAAGTAATCGTCCCGGCTTTTTCGCTCAATTCATGGCAGGGAATTTCTTCGCTCCCGTCACGCCCCATGAGAACAACATCGTCGCCTACCTGCACGTCATCGAGCACGCTCACATCGATCACCATCAAATCCATTGTCACTCGGCCGAGAAGAGGGCAGCGCTTTCCGCGCAACAAAACGGCGGCGCCACGATTGGAGAGGTGCCACGGATAACCGTCAGCGTAGCCGGCTGACAACGTTGCTACGCGCATATTTTGCGGCGCGATAAACGTGCGGCCATAGCTGATTGAGCTGCCCTTCGGCACGTCGCGCACCAGGCAAATTCGTGTTTTCCACGTCATCACCGGCTTGAGCAAGTCGCGAAATTCCGGCAGCGGCGAAATCCCGTAAAGTATGATACCGGCGCGCACGATTTCGTGCGTTGGCTGGTTGAACGCGAGTGTGCCGGCGCTTTGCAACACGTGCGCCTTGTAGCTTCCCGGAACTTCTGTGCGAATTTGCTCAACGATTCTCTGGAATCGGACGAGCTGGTCGCGCGTGTATTCCGCGTCTTCGTTCGATACCGGCATGTGCGTCGAGATGCTATGGATCTCGACATTCGCCATTCCCGCCACGCGTTGGAAAACCTCGCGTGCCTCATTTTGCACGACGCCCATTCGCCCCATGCCGGTGTCGATCTTGAAATTGACTGATACCGGCTTCAACCGATCGAACGCTTGAGCCTCTTCCAAGCTGGAGATCGTCGGGATAAATCCGTGCTCGGCAATGATCGGCCGTTCCTCAGGAGTTGCCGGGCCGAGAATCACGATGGGATGCGGCAGCGACTCGCGCAGCGTCAGAGCTTCTTGCAGGTTGGCGACGCCAAACAATTGCGTGTCGTCGGCCAGCGTTTGTGCGACGCCGACCAATCCGTGGCCGTAAGCATTTGCTTTCACAACCGCGAGCATCTCAGCGGACCCGATTCGATCCCGCACGATCTTTGCATTATGCCGCAACGCGGCCCGATCAATTTCAGCCCAACAACGGTAAGTTTCTTTCATTTCGGCATGGTGATGTGCGGTTCGCGCAAATAAATTGGTTCCAGGGGTGGCAGACGAAAGCTTCGTCGGGACTCCTTCGCAAGTCTGGCCAGAATGAGAGCCGAGGGAAACCGAATCACGGGTCGGCAAAACTGGGGAAGCGACTCTGAAGAGAAAACCGGCGTTGCCGGGTCGAGCGATTCGAGTTTCGCTTTCAGCTCGAGCTCAAAAGAGAGCGTTGGGCCTTCAATCACTTCATTTTTGAGAATGTGCGCGAAGAAAAAAGATTTCCTGCGCGCGTCGCCAATCGCACAGTATTCCTGCGCATCGCATTCCATTGCGCCAATCGAGGGATACCCGATCAAGCGCGCGGCACAAGAAAGTTGTATCCCGATCGCGGCCGAAATCGCGATGCGCGTTCCGGCATACGAGCCGGGGCCAAGTCCGACGATGATCGTTTCCGCGGCGCCAAATTCTCTTCGCACCGCCTGGAGGTTGTCGAAAAACGCTGCGGAATTTTTCCGGTCGTTAGGCCACTCGCGCGTGAACTCGATTTCGCCGTCCAGCCACGCCAGGCTGCCGCGCGACGTGGAAAGTTCAAGCGCCAGAATTTTCATGACCGTGATGAAGTACTGTTATAATCCGCTGACGCTTCGATTTTATCTCAAAGGAAATCCAGCGCGCGTGCTCTGGAATCAATTCCGGGAAGCGATCGGCCCATTCGATTACCGAAACGCCGTCGCTAAAAAAATAATCTTCCAATCCAAGCCGCAGGGCTGATTCCGGATTTTCCAGACGAAAGAAATCGAAATGGTAAACGGGCAATCGCCCGCCCTGATATTCGTGGGCGATAGTAAAGGTCGGGCTCGTTACTGCGGCGTCGCTTTCCAGACCCGCGACGAGACCCTGCGCGAACACGGTCTTGCCGCTGCCCAGTTCGCCTTTGAGAGCCAACACGGAACCGGCCCCCACATCGCTCGCAAGTTGCCGCCCGATGGCTTCTGTTTCAGCGGAACTGTTGGAAATGAACGTAGCCACGGGGCAATTTGCGATTTGCGATTTGCGATTTGCGACTGAGCGAGCCAATTCGCGTCAGCGGTAATTTCGGAAATTTTCGTCGCCACTCGCGTTCCAAGCGGTTTCTGTCGCGTGGTGAAATGGCGAATAGCAATTCGTAGTCCTCACCTTCTGAGATCGCGTTGTCGATGGTTGCACCACGGGCGACCGGCAAATTTTCCAACTCGATGTCGAATCCCACGTTGCTTGCGCGCGCAAGTCGCGGAAGATCGGCTCCGAGTCCGTCGCTTAAATCCATCATGGCGTGGATCGAGAAATTTTTTGTAAGCCAGCGCGACTCCGCGATGCGCGGAATGAATTTCAAATGCTTCTGTTTCAGCGCACCTCCAAGCCGGCCAGTAACGAAAAGATTATCACCCGATCTTCCGCCCCGGCGCGACGCCGCGCGCGGTTTTTCAACAAAACCGATTACACTCACCGAAATCGTGATTGGCCCCGGTGTATTGCTCGTTTCGCCACCGACAATGCTCACTTCGAAGCGCTTCGCCGCTCGGCGCAGCCCCCGATAAAGTTTTCGCACCCACGCAACGCTGGTTTGCTGCGGAACGACAAGCGTGATCAGCGAGAATTGGGGCACAGCTGAAGCCGCGGCGAAATCGCTCAATGGACGCATCATTGCTTTCCATCCGACGTCTGACGCATTTGTTCCGTGCACAAAATGAACGCCCTCGATAACACAGTCCGTTTTTAGCACGAGACATTTTTTGCTTCCCGGTATTTCGATAATCGCGCAATCGTCGCCTGCACCCGCAAAAATTTTCCGGGTTCTCCCACGCGGAAGATAAAGCAAGATTTGGTCGAGCAGTCGGTCTTCGCCCAGAGCACCGAGTTTCATTGAGAAATGATCTCTGGAAACGCGAGGGCAGTGAGAGTCAACGAGTTGAAGAGGGAATGCATAGTCATCGAAACAAGAATCGAGCCGCTCCATTCGTAGGCAATCGCGAAACAGCTTCCCAGGACAAATAGCGGGACGAACGACGGAAAGTGTGCGTGCGCTGCGGCGAAGAGCAGCGCACTAAGCATGATCCCGAGAAAAACGCCAACATAGCGCTTCAGCACGCCGTAGATGAAAAATCGAAAAACAAACTCCTCGACAACGGGCGCGATCGCTACCGCGAAAACAATGATCATAATCCGCTCCTCGATCGTGCGCGATGCACTGAAGAACTCGACGATGCTCTGCTTGCTTGAGCCGCCACCGAAGAGCCGCTGATTAATGGCCTCGGAAAAACCGATCAATGGATAAGCAAAACAGAGCAGGATGGCTCCAGTGCCTAAAGCTCGGAAAAAACCGATTCTGGAAAGTCCCGCCAATGCGCCGATCTCAAAACCGCGAAATTGCAAAAGAGTGACTATGATCAGCACCACGAAAGCGCTAAGGAGCAAATTGGCCAGGAGATTGCGTGGATTAAATTGAAGCGAGGGGTCGGGAACCGTTGAGCTGATCGTCAGCAGAAAAAAAAGAATCAGCACGGTGGCGAGAACGGCTTCCGGCAGTCCAAAGGCTCGCGCCGGTGCACCAGCGGCGGCGGCATTGCGGCTCCGTCTGCTGATCTGATAAATCAGCGACACATACACACAAAGGCTGGCAATGAAGTAAAGAGCGGAAAGTAAACTCAGGGCGAGGCCTGGGGCGGCTCCGAATGTCGCAAAAAAGTTCCCGGATAGCATGAGGGTGGGCTGAAGTGTGCGCTACCCTCAGCGCCTACGGAGCGTAGTAACTGGGCAGGAAATATGCGCGCCCCGATTCGAGTTGCGGCACGAGTTGCTTCGGAAGTTGCAGTTCGATTTTCGAGTCCGACTCTCCAAAGATACGGAGGAACCGGGCCAGACTAAACGGAGGGCCGTACTTCACGACTTTCGCGTCGGGCGCGTTCGCCAGTTGTTTTGCTTTGGTGAAGGCATCGTCCAACTCACCGAGACCGTCTATGAGTTTGTTCTGCAAAGCTTCTTTGCCCGAGAGAATTCGGCCATCGGCGATGGTGTTGCGGAGAAGATCGGTCGGCAGGTTTCGCTCCTTTGCGACGATGCCGAGAAACTTGTCGTAAGTACTCATGATAAAGCTCTGCACCAGCTCCCGCTCCTCCGGCGTAATCGGTCGTGCTCCGTTCAGCATGTCCTTAAATTTGCCGCTCTTAAAGACCACGGATGCGAGGCCGATTTTGTTAAAGAGCTGCTCGTAATTCAGCGTTTGAATGATTACGCCGATACTCCCGGTGATCGTCGTTTCATTAGCCATCAAAAATTTGCCGCCGCAGGAGACATAATACCCGCCGGAGGCCGCCAATGAATCCATGTAGACGACAACTGGTTTCCTGGTGCGCGTCTTGACAACCGCGCTGTAGATCTCATCGGAGGCGGTGACTTCTCCGCCGGGCGAATCGATCTCCAGCACGATGGCCTTAACACGACTGTCTTCACGCGCCTGTTGAAGTGCTGCGCGCAAGTCATCCACCATCGAGTCGCTGACGTTTCCCGGGATCGACGTGCTGATCAGGCCACGCATGGTAATTACAGCGATTTTGTCCGTGGCCGCGCGGGCACCTCTTTGAAGCAGGATCTCGCGAAAACGCGGGATTGGTTCTGCTTCGCGCACGCCACCGAGGCGTTGAAACGCTGCAATCATCAACGCAAAGTTCACGAACAGACTGGCGCAAAGCGCGACAAACAGAAAGATGCTTAGACAACCCAGTCTGCGATCGGACGCCATAATAGCAACGAAACTGCCGGAGAACTGCCGCGCGCACAAGCGCTTTTCATGCTTCGAGCGATGATCGCTTGTCCAGCCGGTTCAAGCTCCAGCGAAATAGCGTAACGCGCGTAAGCTTGGCAGAAAAAAATAAGCGCCGCCGCGGACAGTCACAAATTGTGGCAGGCCGGACACGCGCCGCCGCAGCGTGCCGTCGCCAGGAATGGTAAAGTTGCCAGTAACCGGGCACCCTGGCATTGATTCACGATTGCCCAGAAGCGGGTCGCTTTCTCCAGTCACGCCGGAAAACTTGGTGTTCGCTACCCATGCATTTTGCAGGAATTCGAACTGACGTGAAATATTGGCGTTGAGACAGATGAAATGTAATCCGCGAGGCGACTCGTTAGGCGGCGCTGGCTGCAGCGCTTGTTCGGGCAACAGCTCCGAACCGTACTCACGTCCCCGCCGCAGTATGCGATGAAACCGAACGGATGACGTTAGATCATCGTAAAAACCCTTCGGACCGAACCCCAGCATGACGATAAGTTTTCTCAAAACGCTGAGTCGTCGTTCCGGAAAATCGCTGTTGCGCGGATTTGTCCGGCGAACATGTGCGCCGAAAGGACAGCGGGCGCCCACTGGATCACTCTCGTAGGTAAATTGATTCTGCGTGACGGTGCGTGCATCCACCCCGGGAATCGGTTCGGCCTGGATTGGCACCAAAGGATCGCCTGCTCGCGTACGGCCGACCATTTTCGCGCCCAATTGGTCAGCGTCTGCAACATTTCCGCCGGCCTGGTCATAAAGAAACTTCCAGAAACCTCGGACGTCCTGTTCCAATTGCCGCATGACTATATAGCTCCCGTTTCGTGCCAGATCTTTTTTCGCCGGCGCATCCTCGGCGTTGAGCAAACCTGCGATGGCACCGTCCGGTTCCAACAAAGGCCGATCGGTTATTTTTCCGTATTCGTTGCGATAACCGAGCAGGAACTCACCCAACGCGACAACGTTGGTGTATCCGAATTGCGTGCGTGGCTTCTCCAGCTGCTGATCCCAATCGATCTGTGGCTGGCTGATGCCATCGGCAAAACCGAACGGTTCGTCTCCGTCGAGATTGCTGGTCCCAAGCCAGGTGATCTCCTCGAATGCTTCACTCCAGTTCTGATCGGTGGCGCTTTGCACAAAAGAATCGAACTGGTCCGGCTCGGCAAAGAACATGGCCACCGCATGGGGCTCGCGTCCGTAGCTGCCCCAAATCCAATTTGATGGTGCGTTTTTTCCAACGTCACCGAGTTGTCGCGCGCGGCTTTCTTGTCCCATGCCTCCACGAAACTCATGTGAAAAACCGGCAATAACTGACTCCGGAACGCCAATTGCCGTGAGGCCAGCCGCCGTGAACGCGATGTTAAGAGCAGTCTTCGGTGGCGGTTTCAGCGCAACGGCGGTGGTGACAGAAGCAGAGCGCAGCCACGCTTTTGCCGCTACTGCGTTCTTCACCCGAACGAGCGCATAGCTGGCACTTGTTAGGTGGCCATAGCCAAAGCGGACGAGACCTTGCACGTCGGCGTAATCCACTTCGCTCATAACAACGCGACCCAATCGCGGGCTTGCTCGTCAGTCATGGACGATCTTTCCAATCCCTGACGAATCCGAGTGTTTCTCTCCAAGTCGACAGCACTAAGTCCCGGGTAAGCCTTGTACCAAACCTGGCTCGGCAACGTATGGCGCCGGAGGTATTCCTTGTAGTTCCTCTCGTCGACGCAACCATCGCGC
>JBKPBJ010000224.1:0-3237 GCA_046726875.1 Verrucomicrobiota bacterium | reverse complement strand
CGCAGCGATGAATGTTTTGACGACGCACTGGAGCGATTTGAATAAAACACTTGTGGAGAATCCTGAAATGGCCGTGCTTTGGCTTCGCGCGCTGCGATCTTTCGACGACCTCGATGCCAAGTCGAAGCTGAGGTTCGGCGCGCATCTCGGACGTTTCTTGCGGTTTGCCGATAGCCTTTATCTTAACGTGCTGGACGGGACGCTCGACAAGCGATTGTGGCGGGGATATGAGCGCACAATCGCCGACACTGTGGCATATCCCGGCTTCCAAACATGGTGGGCCACACGAAAACACTGGCACACGGATGAGTTCTGCGCGCTAATTGACCGACACATTCAAACAGCCAAACCCAGAATTTACGACGGCTACAACTTACCCTAGGCAGCTGCGCGGCTCACATGCGCATTGAATCATCGAAGATCCGCAACTTCATTAACGGCGAATTTGTCGAACCGATGGCATTCCTTGTCATTCCGAGCGAAGTCGAGAATGGAGCGGCCAGGGAGGCCGCAACATAGACGGGAAGGGCGAAGCCTGAGCGAACGGGAAGTGAGCGAATCAAATCTCTGGGTGTTTCTCTTTAGCTGAGTCTTCATTGAGCCAAGGAAGATCGGCGCTTACAGTTGACGCAGTGCAGAAAGACTTTCCGAGAATCCGCAACTTCATTAACGGCGAATTCGTCGAGCCGATCAGTGGTCGATATCTCGACAACGTCGAACCGGCCACAGGTAAGCCCTATTCGCAGGTGGCCGACAGCGACGCGCACGACGTTGATCTCGCGGTGGCTGCAGCGGAGAAAGCATTTCTCGATTGGTCAAAAAAAACGGCTGCCGAACGGTCGAACTTTCTGCTGCGAATAGCCGATTTGATCGAGCGCGACTTGGAGAAATTCGCCCGCGCCGAGTCGATTGACACCGGCAAACCGATTTCGCTCGCCCGCACGCTCGACATCCCACGCTCGATTGCGAACTTCCGATTTTTCGCCACCGCGATTTTGCACACCGAATCGGAAGCGCACATCACGGACAACGTCGCGTTCAACTACACACTGCGTCAGCCGCGCGGCATCGCCGGACTAATTTCGCCGTGGAACCTGCCGCTTTACTTATTGAGCTGGAAAATCGCGCCGGCCATTGCTGTTGGAAACACCGCCATCGCGAAGCCGAGCGAGTTAACGCCGATGACGGCTTACATGCTCTGCGAAGTCGCGCGTGAAGCCGGTCTGCCAAATGGCGTGCTTAACGTCGTCCACGGCACGGGGCCGAATGTCGGCTCGGCAATTACCGCCCATCCGAAGATCAACGCTATCTCGTTCACCGGTGGCACCGCCACAGGGCGCAAAGTCGCTGAAGCGTGCGCGCCGTTGTTCAAAAAGGTTTCGCTCGAGCTTGGCGGCAAAAATCCGAACATCATCTTCGCCGATGCCGACCTCAACGCTGCAATCGCCGGCAGCGTCCGTTCATCATTCGCAAACCAGGGACAGGTCTGCTTGTGCGGGTCGCGCGTGTTTGTCGAGCGATCGGCTTACAAGGATTTCGTGGAGCGCTTCATTGAAAGAACGGCACAGTTGTGCCTGGGCGATCCGCTGGACGAGAATACCGAGCAGGGTGCGATCGTGAACAAGACGCAGCTCGAAAAAGTAAAGTTCTATGTCGAGCTCGCGCAGAAAGAAGGCGGCAAAATCGCACTCGGCGGTTCTGCGCCGCAAGCGCCTAACGAACGTTGTCGCGAAGGTTATTTCTTCCAGCCGACGGTCATTACTGGCTTGTCGGTTTCGTGCCGCACAAATCGCGAAGAAATTTTCGGCCCCGTCGTAACAATCACGCCCTTCGACAGCGAAGAAGAAGTGATCAATCACGCCAATGACGTTGACTACGGCCTCTCGTCGAGCGTCTGGACGCAAAACCTGAGCCGCGCCCATCGCGTCGCCGAGCGAATCAACACCGGCACGGTCTGGGTAAATTGCTGGCTCGTCCGTGATCTCCGTGTCCCTTTCGGCGGAATGAAACAAAGTGGTGTTGGCCGCGAAGGCGGCGAAGAGGCACTGCGGTTTTTCACCGAGCCTAAGAACGTCTGCATCGCGAAGTGATTCGGCGCGATTACGAGCGAGAAGGCCTGGGATGCACGCGGCGCGAATTCATCAAAAGAAGCACTGCATTCGCCTTCGCTGGCAGCTTCGCGTCTGCCCGGATCGCTCAGCCGACACCGGCGAGCGAGACACGACTCATTCTTCTTGGGACGGGTGGCGGGCCGCGCCCGCGTAAAAATGTCTGTGCGTCGGCACAGGTGATTATCGTCAACGAGCAAGCGTACGTGATCGATTACAGCACGGCCCAGTCAAGAGTTGGCCGACGAACGCCCAAAAAAACGTGTCATTGGTGTAATCGGTCGTTAGAAAGGTGCAATGAGCAAAGCGATGACTCAATCGTACATCTTTATTGCAATACTAGCTCTGAATGTTCTACCGATTTTCTCGGCGCAACCCGACAAGTCGATCGCTATCCATCAAGAACTTGAGTTCAATGCCAGTCCGCAGCAGCTGTACGAAGCGCTGCTAGACAGTAAGCAGTTCGCCGAGTTCTCGGGCAGACCGGCCGAGATCAATCGCGAAGTCGGCGGCGCGTTTTCACTCTTCAATGGCCATATCATCGGCCGGAATCTGGAATTGGTTCCGAATCAAAGAATCGTCCAAGCGTGGCGAGTGGTCACATGGCCCGAAGGCGCGTATTCCATCGTGAGATTTCGAGCTGAAGCCGCAAGGATCGGGAAGGTACCTCGTGTTTGACCACATCGGTTTTCCCGAAGGCCTACACGACCATCTTGCTGCGGGGATGGGAAGAAAACTATTGGTCGTTGCTTAAGAAATACTTTCACTAGTTTGAGGGTTACAAAATGAGAACGATTACCGGTGGCTGCGCCTGCGGCGCGATTCGTTATGAAGTTACTGCGGACCCAATTGTGACGTTCAATTGTCACTGCCGGGACTGCCAGAAAACAACCGGCGGAGCGTACACTCCCGTTTTTTACGTCCCGGCGAACGCGTTCAAGATTACCAAGGGCACGCCGAAATACTTCGGCACAACCAGCGAAACGATGGGCGACAATATTCGCGGTTTCTGTCCGGAATGCGGTTCGCGATTGTTTGGGGGCAAGACAGATTTCGGACAAGGCATCGCGGCTGGGACTTTGGATGATCCGAGTTTGTACAAACCGCAGCACGAAATTTGGACGTCCGA
>JBKPBJ010000223.1:0-3451 GCA_046726875.1 Verrucomicrobiota bacterium | reverse complement strand
AGGTCTGTTTTTGAGGACGCGACAAACTCGGTGACGAAGTCGTTGCTTTCCGTCGCCGGATCGCGCACCGGATCGGGCATTGAGCTTTCCGGCCAAATTAGCAAGGCAGCGGGCGGATTCGAATGCAGCGCGATTTCACTGAGTCGCTGAAAACGTTCGAAGATTTCGGCGCTGAACTGCGGATCGAATTTTTCCTGCTGGGGGACGTCGGCCTGCACAGCGGCAACGCGAAGCGGTTCCGTCGGCAGGCTGTTTTGGACGGCAAATAACCCAAACGCCAGAAGCCCGACGAGGCCAGCCAACGTCAGCGTGAGGTCAAAATGCGGTCGCACCTCGCGTGTTTTTGCTTCCAAATACAAACGGACCGGCGTTGTGACGGCGATGATGTTTGCAAACGCAACCACAAAGGATAAGCCGGCTACACCGGTGAATTCGGCAATTTGAATAAGCGGCCATGTGTTGTGCAACGAAACGCCAAGCCCGTTCCAGCCAAAACCGCCGAACAACCAGCCGCGGATCCATTCGTGCGCGGTCCACGCGGATGCAGCTAAAAAGGCTAACAACAAATTCCGCCACGAAGCCAGGAAATTGCGTGGCGCGATGAGGCCAACAAACCAACCCCAAAACGCAAAGTAAACGCCGAGGTAAAGAGCTAAAAGAAGCGATAACCCGCGAAGCCAAAAATTTTGATACAGAACTCCCAGGGAACCCAACCAACCAAACGTCGCTGTAAAAAACACAACGCCGGCGACGTAGCCGAGGAGTAAATTGCGCAACCATCTCCGTTTTGAGCTTTGCCCGGAAAACCAAATGGCCGCGATAAGCGGCGTGAGCGCGAACCAGCAAAACCAAGTCAGGTTAAACGGCGCAAAGCAAGCCGCGTAAAGCAGCCCGCTACAGATCGCAGCGAGCCATGGCCAAAGCCTAGTGATCCTTTTCATCGAGTGCGCGCTTAAACCCCAACATCCAAGCTCCAAAAAACTTCAAATCCCAACGACCAAGTCTCCAACCCCCGCACTCGTACTCTCATGTTGAGCGGAGTGCTGCAACGAAATGCGAAGCATGAGACCAGGCTTTCAAACACCTCTGATTCTTGTTCGCAAACTCGGACAGATCCCAGAGATCCTTCGCTTCGCTCAGGATGACAATTCCATGTCTGGAGTTGGGAGCTTAAACTATCGCAGCCGCGACTCGGCATCCTTTCGCAGCCAACTCCAGAGATCCTCTAATTGTTTTTCAACTGCCGCTTTGATTCGGTCGAGGTCTGCGTCGCTGAATCTTTCGCTTTCCGGCTGACGGTGCGCAAAAAGGTAATACTTTATTTTTGGTTCTGTGCCCGATGGGCGCACCGCGATGCGCGTGCCGTCTTCCAAGTCAAACATCAACATTTTGGTTTTTGGAATCAGATCGCCTTCGACGTCCCTGATCGCATCCGTCTCGAAATTTCTAATGTTCGCCACTCTTAAGCCGAGTATTTCGCGGACCGGATCGGCCGCGTATGATTTCATCAGACTGGCGATCTTATTTGCCCCCTCTGCGCCCTCGAAAACAAGCGACTCGGTTTTCTCGGCAAAATAACCGAACTGCGAATAAATCTCCTCGAGCAACTCGTCCACCCTTTGCCCACGAGATTTGGCATAGGCGGCTACTTCGCAAAACATTATTACCGCGCCGTTGCCGTCCTTATCGCGAACAAAGTCAGCCCCGCTGTAACCGTAGCTTTCTTCGCCGCCGAAAACGTAAAATGAAGAGTGTGCGAGTCGAAGCCGTCGCGTTTCGGTTTCAGCGAGATCGGCGTAGCTCTGGCGCAGTTGTTCGGGAATCGCACGCTCGTACTTCGCCAGCTTCGCGCCGATGTACTTAAAGCCAGTCAACGTTTCGACACAGCGCACGCCGTAACGATCGGCGATCGCGTTTTGCAGGTCGGTAGTGACGAAAGTTTTGACTATCACGGCACGCGCTACGTTTTTCTTGTTCAGCACGCCTTTATCGGACAGCCTCTTGATTCTATACCACGCTAGCAGCGAACCGATTTGATTTCCGGTCAGCAATTTCATCTTGCCGTCCTTGGTTCGAACTGCCACTCCCATGCGATCGCAGTCCGGATCAGTCGCGGCGACCAGGTCGGCATTCTCTCTTTCAGCAAGGTTGATCGCCATTGTCAGCGCTTCGCCGTATTCCGGATTCGGCGACTTCACCGTCGGAAACCGGCCATCGAAACAATCCTGCTCCGGTACCACTTGGAAACTGAAGCCGAGCCGGGTCAGCATCGGTTTAATGATTACACTGCCGGTTCCGTGCAATGGTGTGTAAACAATTCGCAGCGATTTGGCCTCCCGAATCATTCGCGGATCAAGGATCAACGTTTCGAGCCGGCGCATGTAAGCCTGGTCGATGTCCTTTCCGATAACCGTCACTTTTCCTTGTTGCTCCTTGGGAAGCGGCGTGAATGACTCTGTCGTAATCGCGTTCACTTTGGCAATGATCCCGTCGGCGTGGGGCTCGATGACCTGCGCGCCGTCGCTAAAATAAACTTTGTAGCCGTTATCGTAGGGCGGGTTGTGACTCGCTGTTATCACAATGCCTGCGCTCGCGTGAAGATGGCGAACAGCAAAGGAAAGTTCCGGGACAGAACGCGGCCCATCGAACACGGAAGCGTCGCAACCGTTTTCGGCTGCGACTTTCGCCGCCAACGCGGCGAATTCCTTCGAGAAAAAGCGCGGATCATGCGCGATTACGATCTTCGGCTTCGTCGAAATTTTCTGCCGTTCGTTCCAATCGTGCAGGTAAGCAACAAGTCCTCGTGTTGCACGGTTGATGTTTAAAAAATTCATCGCGTTCGTGCCGACGCACGGAAATTCAGGTCGCTCGTCCTCACGCGCATTTCCGCGCTCGGCAGACGTAACGATTTTCCCGATGGTGCGGCCACGAAGACCGCCTGTCCCAAACGCAAGTGTCTGATAGAAACGATCGTTTAACTCTGGCCATTCACAGCCATTGGCCAGCTCGTTGACGGATTTGAAATAGAGATCCGCCGGTGCTCCGGCGAGAAGCGTGCGAATGTTTTTGGCTGTCGATTCCAGTAATTGCCCGCGAGCAACAGCGCGCTCAATTCTCGAGTTCAGCTCATCAACGTCACCTGACATCGTTGCCAACTGTTCCGTCATGGATTCGCTTTGCAAGCGCTGTATGAAGTGGAGCAGAATCAGACTTGCCCCATCTGTTTGAGATCGGTTATGAAACTGCAAAGGAGTTCAACCATGAATCGCTGTATTTCGTATCTCGGCATCAGCATTGCCTTGCTGTTGTCTGCATTCGGGCAACCGGCAACCCCGCCAGAGTCAGAAAATGGCAAGAGCGAAAAAGAAGTCCGGGAGATGATCGAAAAATATCGAACAGCTTTGCTGCAGCGAGATGTCTCTGCGCTCGAAAAAATCTGGGCTGATGACTA
>JBKPBJ010000222.1:0-7701 GCA_046726875.1 Verrucomicrobiota bacterium | reverse complement strand
GGCACCAACTCGTGCATGCGGTTGAGCGCGCGAATGAACGTCGATTTTCCACAGCCGCTCGGCCCGATGATCGCGGTGACGGCCTTGGCAGGCATGTCCAGGCTCACATTGTCTATCGCGCGCTTCGATCCGTACCACATTGAGACGTTTTTCGCCTCCATTGCCAGAGGCAGCGGCTCCCCGTCTGTATCTAACAATACCGCGGCGCCGGGATCGCGAGGTTCAACTACTTCAGGTTGCGGCATAGGTGCAGCGATCATCTTGAGAATTTAAGCCGATGCGGTGCGAACACGGGTGACAATTCTCACCAATACATTAACGCAGAAAACGCCTGTGACGAGAACAAGCGCGCCGGCCCATGCCTGGCGATGCCAGTCGTCGTAGGGCGAAATCGCATAGGTGAAAATTTGCAGAGGCAGCGCTGCAATCGGTTCGCTCAGGTCGTGGTTCCAGAAGCGGTTGCCGAATGCGGTGAAAAGAAGCGGTGCAGTTTCGCCGCCGACGCGCGCGAGGGCGAGCAAAATACCGGTGATGATTCCGCGCGACGCGGTCTTCACTACGATCTGGACGATCGTTTTCCAGCGTGCGATGCCCAGGGCGAGAGCAGCTTCGCGATAACCGACAGGCACAAGAAGAATCACTTCCTCGGTTGTGCGCAGGATCAATGGGATCATGATTAACCCCAGCGCCAGTCCGCCGGCATATGCGGAGAAACTCTTGAAACGCAACACGATCAGCCCGTAAACGACCACGCCCCAGATAATGGACGGGACGCCATTGAGTACGTCCGCAATGAAGCGCAGCACCGCATTCACACGCGCCGTGCCATACTCAGCCAGAAAAATTCCCCCAAGCACGCCGACGGGAATTCCAATGATCGACGCAAGCGCGAGTAACTCCAGTGTGCCGACGATCGCGTTGGCCATTCCACCACCGGCTACGCCGACCGGCTTCGGCAGATGCGTAAAGAATTCGAGATTGACTGCGCCCACTCCGCTCTTGAGCACGTGAAAAAACACGAGACCAAGCGGCGCAATCACAAGCACCGCGGAACAGAACGTGAACCCCGAGATCAGCGCGCTCTTGAACTTGCGCCAACTGTGATGGTCTTTGCGCCGGATCTCCATGTTTATTGAACTCGGTCTGGCGCTGCGCTTGCGGTAATTGTTTTCAACAGCAGTTGCGCGAGGAGGTTGACCAAAATTGTGACGCCGAACAACACAAACCCAATCTCGAACAAAGCTTGCAGATACATGTCGGTGGTCGCTTCGGTAAATTCATTCGCGATCACGCTGGCAAGCGTGTAACCGGGTTTGAACAATGACGCGGCAATCTGTGGCGTATTGCCGATCACCATCGTCACCGCCATCGTTTCGCCCAGCGCACGGCCGAGGCCCAGTATCACCGCGCCGAACAGACCTTTCCTGGCATAACTGAGCACCGCGATGCGGGTCACCTCCCAGCGAGTTGCACCCAGCGCGTACGCTGCTTCGCGCTGCAAATCAGGAACGCTGCGCAATATCTCGCGCGAGACCGACGTAATGATCGGTAGAATCATAATCGCAACAATAATTCCACCAGCCAGCATGCACGGGCCGTAAATCGGGCCGCTGAAAAATGGAGTCCACCCGAGTATCTTCTGCAGGAATGGAAACGGATAATCGCGCAGCCACGGGATCATGACGAAAATTCCCCACAACCCGAGAATTACGCTGGGGATCGCGGCCAGCATTTCGATCAGCGAGACGATCGGTTGCCGAATCCAGAGCGGCGCGAGTTCCGTCAAATAAACCGCCGTCGCGATGCTCAGCGGCACTGCGATAAGTAATGCAATCAGCGAGGAGACTGCCGTGCCGTAAATGAACGGCAACGCGCCGAATTCTTCGGCCACGGGGTCCCACGTCGACGCGGTAAGAAAACGAAATCCGAATTTTTGGATCGCCTGCAAGGAACCCTGTCCCAGTTCCCAGCCGATCAGAATGACCAGCAAAACGACGGCAAACGCCATCGATAGCGTGAGCCAATAAAATGCCTTATCGCCAAAGCGCGATGGAGGCGACATCCGCGCCTGCGCCGGCCGAATCGCGTCTGCTTCCTGAAAAGTGATAGTGGACATATTTAGGCTGGTTGCTCGAGCGGAAGAGAGGCCAACCAGCCTTGAATTTTCGCCGCGATTTCATCCCGAATTTGGCGCACCTTCTGCAACTTCTGCTCGTACGTTCCGGTAACCTTTGATGGATCGTGAAAAGACCAATGCAAACGCGTTGTGGGGCCCGGGAAAATTGGACATTTCTCAGCTGATTCCGCATCGCAGACCGCGATCACGTATTGAAAAAGCTCGCCGCTCTTCCAAATATCAAAAACGCTCTTGGTTTTGTTTTGCGAAATATCGATGCCGATCTCGGCCATCGTCTCCACCACCAGTGGATTCAATTCGCCCGGCTCGACGCCTGCACTCTGCGCATCGAATCGGTCGCCTGCGTAATGCTTCAGAAAAGCTTCGGACATCTGGCTGCGCCCAGAATTGTGCACGCAGATAAATAACACTCGCGGGCTGCTGAACATTTCGATTTCCTGGTGGATCGCCTCTACATTTTGATTTCGTCGATCCGTTTGAGGACGCGCTCCTGGACACTGTCCGGTAATGAGGCGTAGTCGAGATCCTTTGCCATCGTCTCGCCTTTCGTTAAGGCCCACTTCAAGAATTCGACGAGCTTTTTGCCCTTGGTTGCATCCTTCTGCTGTTGGTAAACCAGCAACCATGTCGCGCCTGCGATCGGATAGGCGTCCTTGCCCGGTGCGTTCGTCATCGAGAAACGGAAATCGTCAGGAATATTGGCTGTAGCGAGGGCTGCAGTAACCGACTCCAGTGTCGGCCTAACGAATCCGCCGGATGAGTTTTTCACGTCGGCGTAGGGCATTTTGTTCTGGATCGCGTAAATCAACTCCACGTATCCGAGCGCCCCCGGCGTCTGTTTCACCTGGCCGGATACGCCTTCGTTGCCCTTGCCCCCGATTCCGGCTGGCCAACTCACGGATGTGTTCGTACCCGCCTTCGATTTCCACTCCGAACTGACCTTGCTCAGGTAATCTGTGAAAATGAACGTGGTCCCGCTCCCGTCGGATCGATGCACGACCACGATGTCCTTGTCGGGCAATTTTGTTCCAGGGTTTGTTGCAGCGATCTTCGGATCATTCCATTTCTTGATCGTGCCGAGGAAAATACCGGCAATCGTGTCGGCATCGAGTTTCAGCGGCGGATTGCCCTCCACATTGTACGTGATCACCACTGCGCCTGCGACCGTTGGGATGTGCAGGAGTTTTCCTGGCGCTTTGGCCAGGTTATCATCGCTCATCGGCCCGTCCGATGCGCCGAAATCGACCGTTTGCGCCATTATCTGCTTTTGCCCGCCTCCCGAACCGATCGATTGATAGTTGAACCGGACGGACGGATCGACCTTTGTGTATTCGTCAAACCACTTGGAATAAATCGGATACGGGAACGTCGCGCCCGCGCCGTTGATCATCAGTTGCGCCGAAGCTGTCGCGCTTAAGCCTAACGCGATTGTGAATCCAAGAAATATGCGTCTGCGGAGTTTCATCATATCAGCAACGTGCCGCACCCCGATTCCGCCGGTCAAAGCCTTTACTGTTACGTTTGTGTGACAACGGCCTGGCCGGCGTTTAATTCGTTAAAACGTTGAATGGTTGAATCGAAAATCCGATGTAACGATGTAACGGATCACGAATCACGCGAGCTTACCGAAGGCAGGATCACTCGGATGGTCGTGCCTTTGTCGAGCTCACTGTCCGCCTCTACACGTCCGCCATGTAGCTGCGCGACGTGTTTTACAATCGCGAGGCCGAGGCCCGTTCCGCTGACTTTATCGGGACTGCGCGCCTTATCTGCCCGGTAGAAGCGCTCGAAAATGCGCGGCAAATCGTCCTTGGCAATGCCGATGCCATCATCGCTCACAGCTAACTCGATCTCGCCGTCGCGCTGCCGGGCACTCAGCCTTATCTCGCCGTGCTCGCGCGAATATTTCACGGCGTTGTCGAGCAAATTGTAAAGTGCCTCTTGCAGCCGCGTTGGATCCGCGCAAATCGGAGACAACTCGGTCGGAAGATCAACGACGATGTTGAGCCGCTTCTTTGTGAGTTTCTTTTCCCAATCGCGGACCATTTCCGAGAGAAAACCCGACAGCTCCACCGTTCCCATTTGCAAGTTGGGATTGCCTGATTCCAATTGCGCCAGCGTAAGTAAATCTTCGACGAGCAAGTCAAGCCGATCCGAATGCCGCTCCATTACGCGGAGAATTCGGGTGAGCTCTTCACGCGAAGTTTTTGGACTGTCGAGTAACGTCTCAATATAGCCGCGCAGGATCGACAGCGGCGTGCGCAATTCGTGCGAAACATTCGCCACGAAATCCCGCCGCACTTGATCCATTTTTTTTAACTCCGTGATGTCGTGAAACAAAACCAGTGCGCCAGTGGTTTCACCAGCTTCGTTCTTGGTCGCGACGGCATGGAGCTCGATTTGCGAACCGTCAAGAGCCAGCTCGCAGCGAACCGGGCCCTGGCCGCGGAACGCATCGGTCAACAGCCGATCGAGGGTCGGATCACGGACAATTTCCAACAGCGGCGTCGCCACTGAAATTTCAGGGGCGTCGAACAGTT
Organism: Verrucomicrobiota bacterium; assembly: GCA_046726875.1. Taxonomy (GTDB): domain Bacteria; phylum Verrucomicrobiota; class Verrucomicrobiia; order Chthoniobacterales; family UBA10450; genus Udaeobacter. The sequence goes on along the minus strand of JBKPBJ010000222.1, from coordinate 3,024 downwards.
TTCGAAACGTCTGGTTAGTGACAATCACCTGCCGGTTGGAATTGACTACCAGCAACGCATCCTGCATCGCCGAGAAAATGGTCTGCATTCCGGATTCCCGTTTCGCGATTTGCTTTTGAAGCTGCTCCAAATCGCCAACGATCTTTTCCAGCTGAAATCCGATGCGTTGAGCGGGCGCGCTGCCCTCCATTAAGAATGTGCGCGGCCGTTCACCGCGACCGATTTGTGTTATGACGTCTTCAACCTGCCGCCAGGGCGCGATCCATTTGCGCCACACGATGAAGGCAATGACGCCCAACGCACCGCAGATTAGGACACCAATGAGCCAGGACAGCATTTCTATTCTCTTCTAAATACTTTTCACAGCAAAGCGGCTGCGAAGACGTTTCGCAATCTCAAACCACTTCGCTCAAGTTCTCGTTAGGCACGGCTCGTTCTTGCGTCGACTTTGGAGTGCGGGCCTCCCCACACCGCTTTCGCACACGCCGTTACTCTTCGCGGAGCCGATAGCCGAAACCGCGCACGGTTTCAATCGCGGCGCCGGCTTTACCAAGCTTTTCGCGCAGCCTGCGCACGTGGGTGTCGACCGTACGGGTGTCGATCACGCTTTCATAACCCCAGACGTCGTTGAGCAATTTATCGCGTTCCTGCACGCGCCCCCTGCGCTGCATCAGTGTCCGCAGCAGCTTGAACTCGAGACTGGTGAGATGCACGCGTTTGCCGTTCACACGAACCTGATGACGCGCAGGATCGATCGAGATAGACCCGGCCTTGAGCGTTTCTTCTGGTTTTTCGCCACGCCGCAAAATTGCCCGGATTCGCAGCGTCACTTCGCGCGGACTGAAAGGCTTGGTCACGTAATCGTCAGCGCCGAATTCCAAACCGACGATTCGATCAATCTCCTCTGCCTTTGCCGTCAACATGAGAATCGGAATGTGAGACGTTGCCGCATCGCCTTTCAAAATCCTGCAGACCTCGAGTCCGGACATCTTTGGTAACATCAGATCAAGAATGATGAAATCGGGCCGGTTATCGCGCGCCTTCTGCAAACCGGTTGCGCCATCGAAGGCTGCGGTCGTCTTGAAGCCCGCCTTGCGCAAGCCCATCTCCAGAAGATCTGCAACGTCGCTTTCGTCTTCGATGATCAGAATTTTTCTGCCAGAACTGACGTCCATGGGATGAAATCGGGCTTTGAAAAGTGACGAAATTGTTTTCGTGGGTGTGTGTCTGACTAGCGCCTCCCACCTGAATTCTCTTCAAATGGATTGTAAACCTCGATGGTGTAGTAAGCGATGAAGCCGTCGCGCCGCTTCTCAACCTGCTTCGGACTCCCAAAGAAGCTTTCGACATCATGCGAGGTGGTGCGTCCACGGATGAAAGAACCGATACGCCGCATGTAAAAGTCGTAAGGCTGTCCTTGCACGATGTAAGCCGGACCTGCAGATAACACGCCAGCGGTCGTAAAGCGAAACGCAAGCACATCCGCTCCACGCCCGAGATTCAATGGATCCGACGTATCCCTGAACGGCGCGCCGTGAAGACCAAGTTCCTGCATCAACACCGAGCCGGGACGCACAATGTAATATCCGGTGCGCGGCCCGCGCGCGACGTAACGCGAATCGTCGCGGAATGAAGTAGCAGACGCCGATGAGACAATCGTCAGGAGAGTAAAAGCACAAAGGAAACGCGTTTGCATAATGGGTTGGTAGCCTAAATCCGCGTCGCTGTTGAATGTCAAAATCTTTCGACGGCAGCCTGGCGATTTTCGTCCAACATCAACCGTCCGGTCCTAAACCGATCTCACGGAAAAGCGCGCACAACAGATTTTGGAGCGAATAATTGTTGTCTAACTCGATCCAGCGCTCTCCGCCACGCGGGTAACTCGTCGCCGTTAACGTGGCAGTCACGCGACCATTTTCCTTGAGCAGATAAATCTTTGCGTTCGCTGCAAGCTTAATCCAGCCACACGAGGGATCGCCTCGAAACCAGGCAACCGGAATAAATTCGCCGCGGCGTCCCGTCACAACGAATGCATGCTGTGCGAAATCGACATGGATGCCTGGAAAACGGAAATCGAACGCTTCGTCTGTGCGTGGCTCGTTCGCGTCCGCGAAAGGAAAATTACTGAATGTGATCCGCGCCCCAAGTTCACCGCGCAGTCGTTCCAGGTAGAGCTGCTGCCAGGTCACTGCACCGTACGCATAGGTCCGCGCGTGATCCGGGCTGGTGACACTGACCGCGTCCGTCATGGCTGAAGCGCTCGTGATGAGAGTAATCGCCAGCACGATCGCAATTCGCATTGCGCAATTCTAAGGACGACAGGCTCGTCGTCTAGTCTGCGCTTTGCCATGCACACCTAAGTCCAGCCGGAAATAATTTCGAGTTCACCCAATTGTTACCTCCTCGCCATACGGTTGTAACAATCTCCGTTCATCGTTCGTGGCGAAACAACGAACACCCCGCCCCGAAGCCTTTCGGGGCACAACCAAGGAGAAACAACCTTTATGAAGAAATTAACACTGGCGGCCGCCGCTCTCTGCGTGGCGCTCGGCGGAACTGTTGCCCGGGCGCAAGATGCAGGAGCCCTCCTCGACTTGCTTGTCCGCAAGCACCTCATCAGTGATCAGGAGGCCGAGGAAGTGCGCTCCGAGTTGGTGAAAGAGTCGGCCAGCACGGCTGCGGGAAAATGGAAGCTCTCGACGCCGATTACCGAGCTTGAGCTTTACGGTGATGCGCGTCTGCGGTTCGAATATCGCGGTGGACGGCTACCGGATAATAGTACCACGAGCCCAAATGATTGGTATGAGCGCAAGCGGGAACGCTACCGTTTGCGTGTCGGGTTGCGCGGTACGCTGGCTGACGATTGGTTTTTTGGACTGCGACTGGAGACGAGTGCCAGCTCGCGCTCAACGAACGTGACTTTCGGGGGCGAATCCTCCGGTGGCCCATTTGCAAAGGGCGACGACGGAATCTTCGTGGGCCAGGCGTATTTCGGTTACACGGGCTTCCCGGACTTCAAGTTTA
>JBKPBJ010000221.1:0-14198 GCA_046726875.1 Verrucomicrobiota bacterium | reverse complement strand
CTTCTTCACCGAGGTAAAGGTCGAGCTGCAGAAATGCTCGTGGCCGTGGGATCCGAAGGAAAAAGGATTCCGCCGCTACAAGGAACTGGTGGACTCGACCATCGTGGTTGTGATCGCGATGCTGTTGCTCGGTGGCTACGTGGCGCTTTTCGATTTTATTTTGGTGAACGTAGTGCACTTCTTCACCCGATTGCACTGATTTATGGGACAAACACTGGCTGGGAAAATGGTAGGGATCCCGCAGGTGCGGGAGGCCGTCCGCTCCGGCGCGCTCGGCGATCGCGCCGAACCGAGCTGATTTATGGGACAGACACTCGCAGCGAAAGATCAATGGTACGTCGTGCATGTGCTTTCCGGTCAGGAAAACAAGGTGCGCGAGAACATTTTGAAACGCGTCAAAACCGAAGAGATGGGCGACCTCGTTTACGACGTGCTCCTTCCGACCGAGCGCGTCTCGGAAATTAAAAAAGGGAAGAAGACCGAAACCACTCGGAAATTTTTCCCCGGTTATCTGATCGTGAATATGCATCTGCTCGACGAAAACAATCAGCTCGTCGGGCGCACCTGGTATTTCATCCGCAATACACCCGGCGTGATCGGGTTTGCGGGGACCAAGGACAAACCTATCCCGATGCGGCAATCGGAAGTGGAAAGCATGCTCGCGCAGATGAAGGAGCGCGAGGAGAAGGTGAAACCAAAAGTCAGCTTCGAAGTTGGCGAAACCGTGAAGGTCGCCGACGGTCCGTTCCAGAACCAGACCGGTGTCGTTGAAGAGATTGATCCCGAGCGTGGCAAACTGCGCGTCTCCGTCACCATTTTCGGTCGCGCCACGCCGGTGGAACTGGAATACTGGCAGGTCGAGCGCGGATAATTGTCAAACGTTGTCATTCCGAGCGAAGTCGAGGAATCTCTGGATTTAAACTAAACCAACAATGGCAAAAGAAGTTGTAGCACATATCAAACTCCAAATTCCGGCTGGTCAGGCGAATCCCGCGCCTCCAGTGGGCACTGCTCTCGGTCCGCGCGGCGTGAACATCATGGCGTTCTGCAAGGAATTTAACGCTGCCACGCAGAAGCAGGCCGGCGACATTCTCCCGGTGGTGATTACCGTTTACAAAGACAAATCGTTCACCTTCATCACCAAGAGTCCGCCTGCCGCGGTTCTGCTCAAGAAAGCGGCAAACATCGCGGCCGGTTCAAAAGAGCCTAACAAGACGAAAGTCGGCAAGGTCACGCGCAAACAAGTCATGGACATCGTGAACACCAAGCGCAAAGACCTCAACGCGCGCGACGACGAAGCAGCCTTCCGCATCATCGCCGGCACAGCCCGCCAAATGGGTTTGGAAATCGTCGAGTAGGATCGACAACTGCTCGTCAATGCCGCACTTTGTATGGCAGCGGCTTTTGTTGAACAGCATCGCGCAATAACTCGAAGTCCGGATCTTTGTGGACCAGCACTGCTTTCGCTTCGCGGGCCGTCGCCGCGATAAATGCATCCGCAAATGAAAGCCGAAACAGCGCCTTAATCTCACCAGCCGCCAGACAAAGTGGCTCGTCGGGATAAACAAACTCGACCGGCCATGACTTGATCCGGCTGATGATTTCTGTCGCGCGCGAATCGCTGGCGAGCTGTACGGTGTTGTAGAAAACCTCGGTTAGGCTGGCGAAGCTTACAGCGACCACCGTCCTTTCGGCACGCGCGTCTCGTAGCGTTGCTTCGACAATCTCAGCCCCGGGTTCGTCGCGGAGGAGACTGAAGATCGCCGAAGTATCAAGAACGACGTCGGCTTCGTTCACGTTGGCGTTCTTTCGCACGGTCGGCGAGTAATGCGCGCGTAAGATCGAGATCCTTGGCCATGCCGCGACCGAACGGATTCTTCGCTGAAATCGGAATCACTCGAATCGTCTCCCCTTCATCAATCCAAGCCAGTCGGGACTCCGAGTTCAGATGGTGTCGCTCACGAATGGACGCGGGCACGACCGTCTGACCGCGGGAAGAGATTCTTGTCGTCATGCCGGTAACATAAAGCAAGTGCCGACCGAGTAAAGCAAAATCAATCCCGCTTTACCTTCGGCATTATACCAAAATACTCCCACTCCTGCAACGCGATCGGCACGTTGCCGTTTTTCCAAAGTAAATCATGGAAGGCGCGCAGATTGAATTTGTCGCCCTGTTGCATTCGCGCGTCGGCGAGGAATTTCATGATCTGCAGTTTCCCGATCTGATAGGTCATCGCTCCGCCGGGGCTAGTAGAGAAAGCGATCGCTTCCTGCCGCGCGGTCTGTTCATCCATCGGGACCTTCTCCTGGAGATATTTTGCAGCCTGCTCGAGAGTGAATTCGCCCAGCGCGAGTTTCACGTCCACTTCCACGCGGAGCGCGCGAAGCCGCATAAAATTGTAAATGATCTCGCGCGTGCGCGGGCTGTCATCGAACAAACCCGCCTGCAACATCATTTCTTCAGCGTAAAAGCCGATTCCCTCGTTCGCGCCTGAGTCGTAGTAATGCCGCCGGATCAGGTCTGCGTTTTTCCACGAGAGACAAAGCTGAAAATAGTGGCCGGGAATTCCTTCGTGGACGGTGATGGGGCGCGGATCCATCGCTGTTGCGCGCCAGAAGTACCCAAGCTTTTCCGACGGCTCGGGCACGTAACGGATACAATTCTCATTTAATCGCGACGGCGACGTGAAATCGTCCTGCTCAGTAAACCCAAGCGCGCGCAAATATTCGGGAGTGGGACGGAGCGTGTAATGTTGAACCCAGTCAGGCACCGTGAGGATGCTGCGTTCTTCGAGAAATTTCCTGATTTGAAGTTCCTTCTCGGCTGCGTCTTTGATCCAGCTAATGGTGTCCGTCGCGATGCGGACCGGCGACACATCTTTGTTTCGGTTTTTTTCATACGCCTCGAAGGCGACAGCGCGATTCCATTCCTGTCGTCCCATCGCCAGAAGTTCTTCCGGCGTGAACGGCATCAGCGCCACGTTTCGCAAAAACCAAATGTATGCGTCGCGACCGAGTGCCGTTTGTTGCGGCAGGGAGCGGCGGCTTTCCAGCCGCCGTGTCGGGCTTGCCCGCTGGGAAGCTGTCGCTCCCTGAGACTGCGATAATCTGTCTTGCAGATCCTGCTGAAATTTCTCCAGTGCATCTGCGCCACGATCAGTCGCGGTGCCTAGTTCATCTTGCTTCAGGTTCGTCGATCCAAGGAGTGCGCTCACCATTTTGCGCAGGCGCTCGCGAATCCCGTCGAGATTCTGGACCGCAACGGTTGCGAACGGCGCTGGCGGATTCTCGAGGTTCTCCGAGCCTTGCTGCAGGATCGATGGAATGTTTTCGATGCGCGTCAGAATTTCTCGGCTACGCGCTTCGTCATACGGCGCCGGCAGCGTGAGCGCTTCCGCCAACGCGGTGAGCGTCTGCTCGATGTAAAAATTCGGGTCGCGTTTCCAGCGCGGATTAATTTCGAACTCCCAGCGAACGCGCGACAAAGCCGAACCGATCAATTTGTGATCGACCTGCTTTGCAATCGGCCATTGTGCGGGACTGAGGTTTTTCCAGCGCGCTTCAAATCCGGCCAAATCTTTTCGTCGCTGATCGATGCTCGCCCGCGACCAGTCGCGCATTCCGCCAGGCCGTTCCATTCGGTTAACGTCGTCGCCTGTGAACGGCGCGTATTTCGCCCGCCACGCCCAGAAATCATCCGCCAATCGTTCCAGCGAGTCGGATTGCACTTGCACGGCTGCGGAAAACGCAACCCAACTCAAAAGAAGGATGATAACGCCACGGAACTTGCGAGAACTCACGACACAGATTTCGCTGTCATGTTGAGCGAAGCGAAACATTTCAGTTTGTCTGTATTTTTGGGAATTCGTCCAAATTGATCCGAGATTCTTCGCTTCGCTCAGAATGACAGCAAATTCCGCTATCACTCGGAGCTTCGGCGCAGCGTGATCACCGCCGGCGTCAGACCTCGCCGATACATCGACATCCCGTAACAGCGCGCGGCGGATTTTTCGCGCGCGTAACGAATGTGATTCAGCTTGTCGTCCCAGCGCTCAATGTAAGAGCAGTTCGCCGTTTTCTGGCTGCCGGGAATGGGAACGTAACGGTTTTCCGTAAAGGTGAGAAAGGCGGGTTCGCCAGGCAGCGGAATAGGCGTTGCCCAGTTCGGTGAAAGCCTAACGAGTCGCGGACCGGTCAAATCGAGGGCAAACACCGTGTCGCCATCAGTGCTGTTCAGGTGCAAATCGAAAAATGCGAGGCGCAGCGGTCCATCGAACAGAAAATACCGGTTTTCATCCTGGTTGTCGTGAAGAAGCTCGAACGCGCCGTAAAATCCGGGAATCTTGGAGAACTCGGTTTCCGTCCCGGTTTTCAAATCCCGCAGCACAAAATGTTTTCCACGACCCGGACCATTGATTTGGTCATCTTCGTCGTTGGGGTCTTCCCGCAGAATCAATTCATACGAACCATCAGGCGATTTGAAAGTCGGAACAGCCGTTGCGGTGGGGGACGCTGACTCAGCAGGTGAATTTGTCGCATCTGCCGAGCCTGCTTCTTGCGGTCCGACGTTTGTGAAATACGGCGAGCTTTTCACCTGCGCGTACCAATCCGGCGCTGCATCGAGGTTTTTCAAATCTGTGCCGCGCGGCTTAACGCTCCAAAACTCGTGCACGTTGTTGGGCTTTTCCCGTGTGAAAACAATTGTCTCGCCATCCGGCGAAAAAATCGGGGCGGAATCTTGACCTGAATTATCGTTTGTGAGCTGGCGCAAGAATTTTCCAACTTCGCGATAGAGATAGAGGTGCGAGTGACTTGTTCCTTGGGCCTGCAAGTAGCGAATCGCGATCACAAGCTCCGAGTCGGCGTATGCACTCGCAGCAATGCTCGCAACGGTCAACAAGAACAACGTATATGTTCGCATGGCGTCCGCTTTGCCCCATTCAATTTGAATTGTCAATCAGACGCGTGGCGGTGTAACACGATGCGCGCGGAGGATTTTGTGGTTGACGAAAAAGGGAGCGCCCGCTTTCGCACCCTTGACGAAATTCGACCGCACGGCGCAATCGGGAAGCTGAATGACGGGATCGAAATTATCAAGCACGGTGTGCGACCCCGGTTGATCGCATGGCCGGGGAATGGTTTTCAGACCGAAAGCGTTCATGTGTTGACGCTCGCGCCCGGCGAGGAGAGTGCGCGCTACAAGTACGACATGGCCGACGGAAGCGATAGTCTGTTTCAAGGGCCAAAGCGAGGTGTACCTCCGCGGCGAATGGGTGCAGATCGAGCCGGGCGACATCGCGTACTTTCCAGAACGCGTCCCCCGTGCGCTGCGCAATCCCAAAGGAAACTCGCGCGATTTCGTGCTCGTAAATCAGATTTGTCCGCCGCAATTCGACCTGTACGAGCCGGCGGGCTGTTACGATCAACCTCACGGTAAGTTGAAGTTCGACGCGATCGAACAAGCAAAGAAGGAGGCCGCGCTCGGCAACCTCTCAACGGATAACGAGCTGCATCACAACAATAGCTATCCCGCAGTGCGCGCATGGAACCTCTCCGTAGACGAGATCCGGCGCGACGGCGCGCTCTTTAACATGTACCGCGGTGCGCTCTTCAGCGGTATTGATGTTCCGATGGTGCTGCTGCTCTGGCCGGGATACGGAGTCAGCCGCTGCGGCTTTCATTACGGATGCATGCCGCCGGGTTCCGAAGCGGCGACGCATACTCATCCAGTATCCAATGAATGCATCGTGATTTGGATCGGGTCGGGACTATCGCTGATCAGCGGTGAATATATTTCCACGGAGCCGCTCGACGTCGTTCTTGCGCCATGCGGCGTACAGCATGGCGGCAAGATTCCATCCGACGAAAAAGCCGCGGCGTTTCCCGGCGGAATTTGCGTCACCGCCGCATCTCGACCTCTACCTGCGCACGCCGTACTACAAGGACGACACGTACCAAACGCCGCCTTTCGAGATGCGCGAGACAAAGTGAGCACGCACTCGATGGCTACTGACCCGGCACGGCCACCCGGCGGCTGGAAAGCCGCCGCTCGGTATTAGCGCAAAGACAGTTGGATCGTGCTGGCGTGCGCAGCGTCGTGATAAACCTGCACGTTGCAAGTGCGCGCGTCTTTTGCTGTTTCATCGGCGACGACTCCGCCCGAGCAATAATTTTTTTGCCACGAAATCGAATTCACTGCGGTGACGACCAGGCGCAGACGGCTGCCTTTCATCAACCGGCGCGCGACGAACGTTCCCGGATTGAAATCGCAGCGCACGATTTCGCCGGGCTTCACCAACTTTGCTTCACGTAGCGACTCGCGGTAGCGCAATCTGCGCAAGTCGTTCCAGAGTGCGATACTGGTGCCGTCCGGCTGGATTTCGTACAGGTCGCACTCGAGATCAACATCGGGCGTGTCGATGGACACCCAAAGACTCAACGCGGGACAACCGACCAACGGGGTTTCATTCGGTAATGCATCGGTGTGATAAACCAACCCGTTCTTGCCGATGCTCAATGCGAAAGTCTGGTCGAGTGCGGCGGTTTTTTCTTTCGGATCGGTGCCCTCGACGTTCTCGCCGCGGCTTGTATCTAATGGATCGTAATTAAAAGCATCCGCGCCATTGTTCTGCTGTTTTTCATTCAGTGCGCCCGAGCGAAACACCCCGTTCGCGTCCCCGTCCTTCGAATCGAGGTAAAACGTTTTTGGATTTCCAACCAACGTCTCAAAGTTGTCGACGTATTTCCATTCGCCATTCGCGCCGGAATTGCCCGGCGCGAGCAAATAATACGCGACCTGATTTTTGAGGAATGCCGGTTTCGCTCCGCCTTTCATGGTCCAATCGTACCACTGGCGGTGCAGATCGTTCAGATTGAGAAAGGCGCCCGGGCCTAATTTTACACCGCCGACTTCATCCGTTGGCGTGCGCGTGCCGGCGTGGTCCCACGGTCCGATGATGAGAAAGTGTTTCGCCCGCGCTTGCGGCGAGGCGGTTGCGAGATGATCCCGGTAATACGTCAACGCGCCCAGTTCGTCGCCATCGTACTGGCCGGTAATTGTGAGAATCGGTAGCGCGATTTTTTGGAACTGCTCACGCGCCGGCAGCATCGCATCATAGTAAGCGTCAGCCATCGGGTGTTTGAGAATGCGCTGGAAATGAAGGGAGGGATTTCCAATGAAGGAATCGAGATCCTTAAACGCCAAGTGCTTCTTGTAAGCGTCGAGGAATTTTGTGCGCCAGAATTTTTGATCCCCGAAAAGATTGTCCTGCGCAGTGTGACCGCTCGTTAGCGTGAACCACTGCACGTCGTAAGTCATCCCGATGTTGTTGTAGGATGGATAATCCAGGCCGGGATGCGCGGCGGCAACGGGCACAATTGTCGCCAGGTGCGGCGGAAATTCTTTCGCCGTCGCCCATTGATCGAAACCCGCATACGACCCGCCCCACATGGCGACCTTGCCGTCGCAAAATGATTGTTTCGCCAGCCACTCAACCACGTCGTGCCCATCGCGCGGTTCATCGGCGAACGGCTCGAACTCGCCGCCGGAATTTCCACGGCCGCGAACATCGACGAGCGCGAATACATAACCGTGTGACGCGAAGTACGCGCCGCGCGCATGGTACGTATCTGAGATGTACGGCGTGAGCGTGAAGATAACAGGCGTCTTCGGCAGCGAACCGTCCGGCGTCTTCGGCAAATACAACGTGGCGTTCAGTTCGATTTTATCGCGCATGGGAATCTTGACGCCCCAGCGCAGGTCGTAATCGGCGGGCGGTTGTGCGGGGGACGGCGCGGGAGTGGGAGATTGCGCGACAATAATTGCCGCTAAGCCCGCCCAGAGCGCCACGAGCCAGATCGATTGTTTCATTTCGCGGGTATTGAAAATGAAGCGCACGAGGGACACAAGGGTTCTTTCGTCGGTGTAAAAGCGATGCGAGGACGCATCGCACTCCAAAGCACTTTCGTGCGAGATTCACAAGAAGCGCCGCTCTGTTTTGCGGAAGCTTTGGGAGTGCGACGAGTCCTCGCGCAGCTTTGACGGTTTGCAGCCAACCCAGTTTACGACACGATAGACAAATGGCGCGCAAACCTTCAAGCAACGTGCAATCTCGAAAGGAGATGCCGCTGAAGCCCGCGCGGGAGGCCAATGCGACTACAGTGTTCTCGTCCCGAACGGAACTGCTTTGCGCCGGTGCGGTGTTTGTTGTTGCCTCGCTGTTATACAGTTGGACGCTTGCGCCCACTGTTACTCTGACCGATAGCGGCGAGTTAATTGTAGCGGCGTACGGGTTGGGAGTGGCGCATCCGCCAGGTTTTCCGCTGTGGGTGATGCTCGCACATCTTGCGTCACTAATGCCATTCGGAAACGTCGCGACGCGAATCAATTTTTCATCCGCTGTATTCGCTGCGCTTGCCTGCGCGACGCTTACCCTTGTTGTGGCGGAGTTATTGATCACGGCTGTCTGCGTTGCTGTACGCGACCGCAAGAAAGCGGCCGCGAAGCTAGAGGATTCAGGCAGTAAGCTTTTGATCTTCGCGCCGGCGGCCGGCGCGGGATTGCTGATGGCGTTCTCGCGCACGCTTTGGGCATACGCGACGATCACCGAGGTGTACACCCTCAACGCGCTGCTCATTCTACTCGTGTTCTTTTTGGTCGTTCGGTGGCGGAGGGGGATCATTGAAACGCGACGCGATTCTCGCGCGGCGGTCACGACACATGACAAATGGATTTATGCCGGCGCCTTCGTGTTCGGTCTTGCGCTCGGTGTTCATCATGTCACCGTGGCGCTCACGCTTCCGGCCATTGCCGTAATTGTGTACCGCACGCAAGGCGTGAAGTTTTTTACGAGCCGTCGACTGCTGTATGCCGCGCTGATTTCAATTGGGGCGCTAGTCGCTGTTTACAGCTATTTGCCGTGGGCGGCAGCGTTCTCGCCTGCAATGAACTGGGGCAATCCGCGATCGCTCCGGGAGATTTGGTGGCACATCACCGGCCGGCAGTATCGCGTGTTCTTCATTTTTTCCCCGACTGCCATGGGAGCGCAGTTTGTTGAATTTTGTCGAATGGCCTTGCGTGAGTTCGGCTTTGCATGGTTGCCTTTGACGCTCTTTTTGGCGGTGGTGGGGCTCGCGAACGCCTGCAAGCGCGACCGCACGGCTTTTTGGTTTCTAGTGTTGATTGTACTCGCCGATCTGGGTTACTCGCTGAGCTACGAAATTGCTGAGGACAAGGACGCGTACTATTTGCCGGCGTTCATTTCGATCGCGATTGCGGCTGGGCTAGGTATCCGCTGGTTGAATCAACTTGTCGTGTCAAGACGCTCGCCGATGTGGAGACCATATGTGGCTGCTGCGACTGTGATTGTCCTGACTTTGGTCACAGCGTTCGCAGCGAATTGGCCATTCAACAATCGCAGGCATTACTTCATTGCGGATGATTACGTTGAGAACCTGTTCAGCACGGTCGCGCCCGATGGACTGTTACTGACGCAAGACTGGCAGGTCGCGTCGCCGATGTGGTACGCGCAAGAAATAGAACAACGCCGTGCGGATGTGAAGGTGGTGGATATTAATCTGCTGCGCCGCTCGTGGTATTTCGACTATCTGAAGCACGCGCATCCCGGGTTGATGGATCGATCGCGCGAGAAGATCGATCCATATGTCGAGATCCTAAGACAATGGGAGCGCGATCCTGGCGCTTTTGCCCGGAACGAAGAGCTTACTCGAAGGATTAGCATGGCATTTCTGGAGATGATTCAATCAATCGTCAGAAATGAAATCAAGGTCGCGCCGGTTTACATCACGAATGATGTACTGGCCGCCGACCCAACGAACGGCTACTTGACCCGATGGATCCCTCAAAGCTATCAACTTGTGCCGCAAGGGCTGGTCTTCAATCTCGCCACCGACCAAAGTTTTCATGAACCCTCTGAAGCGCACCTTCAGATGCGCGGGTTGGCTGATGGGACGGTTCGGTTCGCGAAAGAAGAGGTGCTAAACGTCAAGGTTTTGCCGGCTTATACGAGAATGTTGACTAATCGTGGGAAGTACCTGGCGTTGTTCAATCAGCACGACCACGCCATTCTTGCTTTCAAAGAGGCGTTGGCGCTCGATCCAAGTCTATCGGCCGCCCAACAAGGGCTGGCAGAGAGCATGGCGAAAACGGCCAAGCCATAGCAACGCGGGGCTCGTTTGCTACGACCTGAATCCTTTTGACAAAGGGACGATAACCGCTACGTTCTGGTTCCGCTTGCTCGACCGAGCGGGATAATTAAGCAGGAGCCTCGCTGTTAAAGTAGCGATTGGCGTTTGAACTGCACCGAATAATGCAAACAAATCGAAGCAAACGTTATCGCGCAGCCGCGCAGCAGGTGGATCGGACGAAGAATTACAGTCTCGCTGATTCCGTCGCCACCCTGAAGAAACTTTCGCCCACCAAATTTGATCAGACCGTGACGCTCTCGTTTCGCCTTGGAGTTAATCCGAAGCAATCCGATCAGATGGTGCGCGGGACTTGCCCGCTTCCACACGGCAGCGGAAAACAGGTTCGCGTACTCGTTTTCGCGGAAGGTGAAGCGGCCAGGGCCGCCAAAGAGGCCGGCGCGGAACTTGTCGGCATGAAAGATTTGATCCAGAAGTGTCAGGAAGGTTTTCAGGATTTTGATGTCGCGATCGCTACACCCGCGGCGATGGCCGAAGTCCGCAAGCTGGGGAAAGTGCTCGGTCCGCGTGGCCTGATGCCCAACCCCCGGACGGGCACCGTGACCGACGACACTGCCAAAGCAGTGCAGGAGGTGAAAGCCGGTCGTGTCGAATTCAAGCTCGACAAGAACGGCAACGTTGCCGTGCCGGTTGGAAAATTCTCCTTTGAAGAAAACGCGCTGGTGGAGAATGCAAACGCAGTGATCGAAGCCGTGGTGCGAGCTCGTCCGCCAACGGCCAAGGGCCGTTATCTTGAAGGTGTGACGATCAGTGCGACTATGTCCCCGGGCGTCCGCGTCGATCCAACCCCATATTGGAGCGGAATATAGGACCGCAGCAATTAGCTCGACAATATGCGACCAGAAAAAGCCAGCATTGTTTCAGAGTTGTCCGAGGCGTTGAAGCGTTCGCCTTTTGTGCTGGTGACCGACTATCGCGGCATGAAGGTGGCCAACTTTAGCGAGTTGCGCAGCCGACTGGCTCCTGCCGGCGCGGAGGTGCATGTAGTTAAGAACAATTTTCTCAAGCTCGCGATGGCAGATTCTGGTTTCCCGGAAGTTGGTGACCAATTCGGAGGACAAACGGCAGTTGTTACAGGAGAGACAGATGTAGCGCCGGTCGCCAAGATTTTTAAAACGTTCGCCACCGAGTTTAAGTTGGCGGCACTCAAGATTGGCTTTGTCGATCGCGCACTGCTTTCCACCGCGGAATTGAACACTCTGGCGGAATTGCCCGCGCGCGAAATTTTGCAGGCGCAATTGCTGGGGCTGCTATTGTCTCCGGCGACGCGCCTCGTGCGTTTGTTCAACGAACCGGCAGCGGCGTTAGCGCGACTGTTGAACGCGAAAGCCGAAAAGGAGGGCCCACCCGCAGTGTAAACGTTTTGTAGGGCAGGCGCGTCGCCTGCCGGGTGGCAATCCCGAAAAGTTTCGGGATTGCCCTACAAATAAAACGAAAAGAAATTGTCCGAGCCGGTGGCTACCAGCTTTAATTCTTCGAAGGCTTTCGGAGGCGGCAACTGGAGGAAAAATAAAATGGCAGATACAGATAAATTAGTGGAGCAACTCAGCAACCTTTCGGTGCTGGAAATTGCTGGATTGGTCAAGCAGCTTGAAGAAAAATGGGGCGTCAGCGCCGCCGCGCCAGTAGCAGTTGCGGCGGGACCCGCTGCACCTGCGGGAGCAGCAGCGCCAGCCGCCGAGGAAAAGACCACGTTTGACGTGATCCTGACGGAAATGGGCGCCAACAAAATTGCGGTGATCAAAGAGGTGCGAAGCGCAGTTCCCGGACTGGGCCTGGCGGAGGCGAAAGCGCTGGTCGAAGGCGCGCCCAAAACGATCAAGGAAGGCGTGACCAAGCAGGAGGCGGAGGAGATCAAGAAAAAGGTTGAAGCCGCGGGTGCAAAGGTCGAAGTCAAATAAAAAACTCAAATTTTGTGCGCCGCGGCGGTATAAATCAGTTGCGCAGCGCCAGATTGGGAATAAATTCAAAACCACTTACAGCTCGCCAGACGTATTTTTAACCCGGCGCTAAGAAGGCAAATCACATTACCAGCTACGAGACGGAGGTCGTCAATTTGACAGGTCACCGTGTTGGTGGTATTTTTGTGTCCTTCGCCATCCCAGAACCGGTAAATCAGCCCGCGTCGGCCCGCGATTTGGTGTGGTCGTTGTGAGGTTTAGCTCTGGAGCTTAGGCACTATGTCGGAACGCATTTACTTCGGAAGTATCAAGGAAGCCATCGAACCGCCGAACCTCATTGAGGTTCAGGCTAATTCATACGTCGATTTTCTTCAAAAAGACGTCCCATATTCGAAGCGAAAGAACCAGGGGCTGCAGGCCGTTTTCAAGGAAGTCTTTCCTATCGAAAGCTACGATGAGAAAGCAGTTCTTGATTTTAGCCATTACGATATCGGTGAGCCGAAGTTAACGCCACTTGAAGCGCAGCGCGAAGGGCAAACTTACAGCGCGCCATTGCACGTTACGTTCCAGTTGCGGGAGGAGAGGGGCACGAAAGAAGAGAAAGTGTACATGGGCGAGATCCCGCTCATGACGCCGCAGGGTACCTTCGTGATCAATGGTGCGGAGCGCGTGGTGGTGAGCCAACTACATCGTTCCCCCGGGATCGCGTTCGAATCTACGGTCCACGTCAATGGCAAAGTGCTGTACAGCTTCAGGATCATCCCGGACCGGGGTTCGTGGATCGAGGTCCAGTTCGATACAGCTGACCTGCTTTACATTTATCTCGACCGGCGCAAGCGACGTCGAAAGTTTTTGGCTACCACTTTCCTGCGCGCTCTTGGCTATGGCTCCGACGAGGACGTCATCAAACTTTTCTACAACATCGAGGATCTGAAGTTGAGCGACAAGCTCGACGAAGAACAACTCGCCAGCAAAGTGCTTACCGCGGATATCCGCGACGGTGAAGTTACGGTGGCGCGG
This sequence comes from Verrucomicrobiota bacterium, assembly GCA_046726875.1. GTDB lineage: Bacteria > Verrucomicrobiota > Verrucomicrobiia > Chthoniobacterales > UBA10450 > Udaeobacter. The sequence continues at coordinate 1,053 of JBKPBJ010000221.1, read as the reverse complement.
GCGTTTGAGCCGCTGACTCTAGCAACTGTCCGCCAGATCATGGCGCTCGATATTCACGAGGTCAAAGTCATTGATATCTCGAAGGACGATACGATCGTGAAGGCGCTTAGAAAAGACCCGGCGCACGACCAGGAAGAAGCTCTCAAAGACATTTACCGCCGTCTTCGTCCGGGCGATCCGCCGACGGTGGCCAACGCCCGCGCTTTACTCAAGCGACTCTTTTTCGATCCAAAGAAATACGACCTCGGCCGAGTGGGCCGCTACAAAATCAATCAGAAGCTCGGAATTAACGTCGATCCTTCCGAACGCATCCTGACCGACAAAGACTTTATCGCGGCGATTAAATATTTGATCAATTTGCGGCGGGGCGAAGGCACGCTCGATGACATTGACCATCTTGGCAGCCGGCGCGTCCGCACCGTAGGCGAATTACTGGCCAACCAATGCCGGGTCGGCCTCGCTCGCACGGAGCGCCTGGTTAAGGAGCGGATGACCCTGTTCGACATCAACGTGGATGGGATGACGCCGCAAAAGCTTATTAATCCCAAAGCGCTCAGCGCGGTCATCAGAGATTTCTTTGGCCGGTCACAGCTATCGCAGTTCATGGATCAGACGAACCCTCTTGCAGAATTGACGCACAAGCGGCGTTTGTCCGCTCTCGGACCTGGAGGTCTGAGCCGCGAGCGCGCCGGCTTTGAAGTGCGCGACGTTCATCCGTCGCACTACGGCCGCATTTGCCCGATCGAGACACCCGAGGGTCCAAACATTGGCTTGATCAGCTCAATGAGCACCTTCGCGCGTATCAATGAGTTTGGGTTTATCGAAACGCCTTATCGCAAGGTGGTGAACGGCCGGGTCACGGATGAAATCGAGTATCTGACTGCTGACCGCGAAGAGAATTTCCTCGTCGCTCAGGCGAATGCGCCTATCGATGGGCGCGGCCATTTCACGGGTGAAAAAGTTTCAGTGCGTTATCGCGGCGATTTCCTCGAAGTCGATCCTTCGAAGGTGAATTACATGGACGTTTCGCCGAAGCAGCTCGTTTCGGTAGCG
>JBKPBJ010000220.1:0-2684 GCA_046726875.1 Verrucomicrobiota bacterium | reverse complement strand
CGCTCCCGGTGCGAGCTGACCTCTGAAATTTCGACGTCCCACACGCGTAAAAGGCTACAATGTCATTCTGAGCGAAGCGAAGAATCTCGGATCATTTCTGAACAGATCACCATGGAAACAAACAGAGATGTTTCGCTCCGCTCAACATCACAACGGGCCTATCGAGCGTGTTCTAACCTATCCAGCATCGATTCGGCCATGTTTTCCTCGCGAAACAGAAGGTAAACAAAGAGCAAATTGAGCGGGATCAGCTCAAACCAGAAGTAATAAACCGGTTGGCTGATGAACAGAAGCGCAAACAAGACCAGCATCCGGATATTCGTCATCAACAGCCGCCACCATTTGAGCATTGGATGGGCTAGATTTCGATAACGCGTTCTTAACCAGTCAGGAATTCCGCGGTAAAACAATTGGCCGACGACATTACGCAGCGTTTTCAGGCGTGGTGCCAGCATTTCCTGTTGACGAGTAAAGTTCACATACAACGCAAGCAGAAGCTTCTGCCACGGTGCCTGACGCCAGGTCAATTTCCGATAATCCGATCGCAGTTCAGATGAGGAATCTACGCCCTTTCGTACTCCCGCTGTTACGAAGTAAAGATACGTGTTGCGATAATAATCCGCAGCTGCTCCTTGCAAAGCGTGACTAACCCCCGCAGCAAGCGCGAGAAGACAGATCGCTGGCGATGAGCCTTCGAACAAATAACGGAGAGTCAAATGCAAGTAAACGCTGACGAAGACCAGGTGGTCGGCAATGCTGTCAATGATACGGCCTTCGCGGCTTTCTCGATGCGTCAAACGCGCGAGCTGTCCATCCGCATTATCAAGCGCATTTGCGCAAACATGGAGCACCATCCCCGCAATGTTGATGCCGAGATCGCGATAAAAATAAAGATGTCCGGCAGTGACACCGCAGAGACCCGCCAGCAGACTGACGGCCGCCGGCGTCATCTTCAGATGCGCGAAAAATTCGGCCAGCCGAAATCCCAGCGGCCGGTAGAAATAAACGTCGAGAGCGCCTTCCACTTCGCGCGCTTTGTAAGTAGCTGCGATGCGGGAATGAGGTGCCTCGACCTGCTGAGACATCATCAGGCGCTTTGCTTCTGCAACAACGCCGGAACGAGAGTGTCCTCGAGAATATTCAGCGCCTCATCCAGATCCGCGCGCGTGTGTTTGGCTGTGACACACGCGCGGAAACAGATCCGATTTTGCGGTACAGCCGGGTAATCGACCGGCGCGACCCAAAGACCGCGACGCCGCAGCTCGTGCCCGAGCCGGTACATCAGCTCGCGATCACCAATCACAATTGGCATCACGTAGGTTGTCGATGCTCCCGTGTCGAATCCGAGCTTGTCGAGCTGAGCGTGGAAGTACTCGGCGTTTTCCCAAAGCTTCGCGCGCAATTCAGACTGGCTCGTGCCGAGTTCCAGCGCTTTGAGAATTGCCGCAATGGCGACCGGCGGCAGCGCGCATGAATACACGTACGGATGCGCGTAGAAACGCAAATATTGCAGTGTTTCCTTGGAACCGGCCACGAAACCACCCAATGCTCCGAACGCTTTTGAAAACGTGCCATACACCAGAGGGAAGCGGTCCTCGACGCCAAAGTGCTCCGCAGCTCCCCTGCCATGTTGGCCGCAGCCGAGAATCGAATGTGCTTCGTCGATGAAAACACTCGCGCCATGGGCGTCCGCCACATCAAGCACCTCTTGTAAATTTCCAAAATCGCCATCCATCGAATAAATGCCTTCGACTACCACCAATTGGCGTCGGCCCTTTTGACGGCTCAATGCCACGTCGAGCGAGGCGGGATCGTTATGCTCGAATTTCTCTGTGCGACACCGCGACAAAATCGCGCCGTCACGAAGACTCAGATGAGAGCGGTTGTCCAGAATCGAAACGTCGCTCTTCCGCAACAGGCCGGAAATCGTACCCAGCGCGCCGCCAAATCCGCTGTTGAAAAGCATGGCGTCCTCGCGGTTGAGAAATTGCGCGACGCGCCGTTCGAGTTCGCGGTGGAGATCGGTCATGCCTGAAAGCATGGGCGAACCGCATGCGCCCATACCGTGGGTGCGCAGCGCCTCATGCGCGGCAGCAAGCACGTCCGGGTGATTCGCCAGGCCTAAGTAATTGTACGAACAGAGGTTGATCACTTGCCGCGGTTTCCCGGCATAGTTGATCGTGGTCCGGGCGTCCGCAGTCGAGAGAAGCTCGGGCTCGTACAATTCAACGGCCCAAGCGCCGAGCTGCATCCAGTTTGTAAAGCTCGGGGGAGGTTGCAGCGGGTCGTCGCTTTCGCCTCCCAGGAAATTACTCAAACTAAGCTTTGCTGGATCAACGTTCATAGAGCCCTAGACTTCGTTTCACTCGCAACCGTCTGCACAGACGGTGTTTCCCAGCAAAACTGATAATTTTCTCGTTCACTAAAGATTCCTTACGAGTTTCTCCACTGCTTCCACAGATCGTGGAGTTTCGTGTCGGGGCAGCAATGTAGGGGCTTTCGGATTTCAGGACAAGGGTTTTAGTACAGCCCTAGCCCCTCCAGTTCGAGCAACATGTACGGCGATACGAACGCGACCGTTACCGACGGGTCGTGCGGAAAACGTAATCCCACAACGGCGAGCTGATGCCGTACCCGACGTGATCATCTTTGTAGTGATGGCGAAGATGATACTGCTTCAGCCA
>JBKPBJ010000219.1:0-3055 GCA_046726875.1 Verrucomicrobiota bacterium | reverse complement strand
GCTGGCCGGCAAAACGATGGCGATTCGTTCGTCGGAAAATTCTTTCCGAAGATGACGACTCAGTGCTGCCGCTGCGCCGAGCAACTTTGCCCGGCTCAGCTTGCTATGATCGGTTCCGTCGATCACTGCGGTCGAGAATGGCCTGTGCTTCAGTCCGCGCACGCATTCTTCGGCCAGATGTCGATCCAATGATGGCCGGCGGCTGAAACAAAATTCGCCGAGCTTGAGCAATTCTTCGCGTACGGTCGGAATATCGGCGGCCTCGGCTTTGAGCGGTTTGCCGAAGGCGATGGTCACAGGGTAGGGAATCCGCTTTGGAAATTTTGTGAAGAATTTTCTGCCTTGGAATGAGAAGATCGAGCCCCAGAGTTGATCCAGCCAAGCCGGAACGACCGGCGCGTTGGCGTGGCGCGCGATCAGTTCGTAACCGCGTTGCAAGCGCAATAAAGTCCCCGAACGCGTGAGTTGTCCCTCGGGGAAAAGACAAACAATTTCGCCGGCGGTGATTTGTTCAGCGGCCACGCGAATGGCAGAACGCGGATGGCGAATATCGATGGGAATGCAACGCACGATCCGCAAAAACGGATACAGGATCGGTTTGCGATAAAATTCCTGGTCGATGATATAGCGAATCGGGCGTGGACACGCGACTTGCAGCACGATTGCATCCACCCACGTAATGTGATTGGGCAGGAGAAGAAATCCGCCGCTGGGCAAGTTTCTCAGCCCGTGCGCCGTGACACGGTAAAGGCAGCGCAGCAGCGGCCCGACAATGATATGCAGCATGCGCTCAGCGGCGGACATGGAAGACATCGTTTATCATTTACAATCGGCGTCCAGCAAACTGCAATCAGCAAGTGTCGATTGAATCTGTGTCGAAAAGTACGCTGACCGGCGCGCGTTCCGCGCTCTTTCTTCTCCTGGCCATTAATCTTTTCAACTACATCGACCGGCAGGTTCTGGCCGCGCTCGAGCCTGATATTCGCGCGACTTTTTTCCCGGCTGGCGGCGTAAATGCGATGACTAAGACCGGTCTGCTCGGCGACGCATTTTTCGTAACTTACATGATCAGCGCGCCGATCCTCGGTTTGCTCGCGGATCGATTCTCACGTTGGATCATCATTGGGTCCGCTGTGCTTTTATGGAGCCTGGCCAGCGGCGGATCCGGTCTCGCGGCGACGTTCACGATCCTCTTTGCGACTCGCGTATGCGTTGGAATTGGTGAAGGCGGCTATGGGCCAGCGGCGCCGACGATCTTGTCCGATCTTTTCCCAATCGAAACGCGGGGCCGCATCATGGCGATTTTTTGCGCGGCGATTCCAGTTGGCAGCGCGCTCGGCTATGTGATCGGCGGATTGATCGGTGCTCATCTCGGCTGGCGCTGGGCATTTTATCTAGTTGCCCCCCCGGGATTGTTGCTGGGCCTGCTGTGCTTCTGGCAGCGCGATCCGCGCGTCGCCGCGGATCATCTGATACAAAAGGCGCCGCGCCGCAGTCTACGTGACTACCTGAATTTGTTCCGCACACGCTCCTATCTCATAAACTGCATCGCGATGACATTGATGACTTTTGTGACGGGCGGCCTTGGTTTTTGGGCACCAGCTTATTTGCGCTTTAGGAATCAAAGTCCAGACGTAGGCATGACGATCTTCGGATTGATCATCGTTGTCGCGGGTTTGGTATCGACGCTCTTGGGAGGCGTCATCGCCGACAAGTTGCGTTCGCGTGTCGCCGGTTCTTACTTCTGGGTTTCGGGAATCGGAATGCTGATCTCCTGTCCGTTTTTCATTGCGACCCTTTACATTCCTTTTCCAGCGACTTGGATCACGATGTTCGTCGCCATCTTTTTCCTGTTTCTGAACACCGGTCCCTCAAACACGGCGCTGGCCAACGTGTCGCTGCCTGCAGTGCGCGCGACGGCGTTTGCCGCAAACATCTTTGTCATCCACGCGTTCGGTGACGTGCAGGCGTTCTGGCTGCTGGGATACATTGGCGGCCATACGAACATGCGGGTTGCGTTTCTGTTTGTGTCCGGAATAATCTTTGCCTCCGGCCTGGCTTGGATCATCGGTGCGAAATACCTTCCTGCAGACACGGCTGCGATAGAAAGAGCCGGGGCCAACTGAACGCGCATCCAGTCTGGGGAATGGTTATGTCGATCTTTCGCTACTTCTCGATCTGCTCATTGATGCTGGTGGGAGCTGTTGCATATGGCGACGGAGTTCCGGATGATTGTACGCAGCTCATCCTCGGCATCGCGCCGACTTGGGATTCAATGCGCGGAGAGTTGCGACTGTTTGAGCGATTGCATGGCGGAGAGTGGGCGACTGTGGGTGGACCTTTTCCAGTGCTGTTTGGCAAAGATGGGGTCGCGTGGGGCACAGGATTAGCCGGACAAGACGAGCCTGGCCTTCGAAAAAAAGAGCGAGACGGCCGCGCGCCTGCTGGAGTTTTCGAGATCGGCCAAATCTTCGGATACGATCCGCACCTGCCTGCCGGGGCCGATTATCCATACCATCAAGTAACTGAGGCAGACGTTTGGAGCGATGACCCGCACTCGCCTAACTATAATCGGCATGTCGTGATTGATCCCAAACACCCGCCAGACAATTACACCCATGAAAAAATGCGCTCAGGCGATTTCGCCTATCACTGGCTCATTGAGATTCGCCACAATTCCGATCCACCTGTGCCGGGCGCAGGGAGCGCCATTTTTTTTCATATCCGGCGCGGTGTGAATCGGCCAACAACTGGTTGCACGACTATGGCGGAAGCAAATCTCGTAAAGGTGATAACTTGGCTGCGGGCAAAGCGGCGTCCTTGTTACGCATTGTTACCTGCCGCCGAATACGATAAAAAATGGCGTTCTTGGAACTTGCCGCCGCCAGAAAAGTTGGGGGCCGGCGCAATTAGGTCGACTCAGATTCATTGATTCCTCGCGTTGTTCAGATAGGCTCTCGTTAACTCCTTCTTATGCGAAGACGTCCCAACCCCTATTCGGAAGCAAACATTCGGCGCATCGATACAAAAGCTCGCGCGAAGAAACAGACTCATG
>JBKPBJ010000218.1:0-2683 GCA_046726875.1 Verrucomicrobiota bacterium | reverse complement strand
CTTCCGATCATACGTCTCGGCCCAGAGCTGCGAACCGGTTTGCGCGTTAACCAGGTGAACATTGACCCGCACCTGATTGCCTGCTTTCTGGACACTACCCTCGAGGATGTTCGCTACCCCAAGCTCCTTTGCGATCTCAGCAAAATTGTCCGGTTTGCTCTGATACTGCTGCGTCGAAGCGCGAGAAATCACTTTCAAATCCGCGATCTTAGCCAGGCGCGTCAGGACTTCCTCCTGGATGCCATCGGCAAAATAGGCATTGTTTGGGTCGCTGCTTAAGTTTTCAAAAGGCAACACCGCGACTGATTTGTCGACCTTTTGTCGGATCGCCCATGGCAAAAGAAGCAATCCAGCAGAAGCGGAGAGGATGACGGCGGTGGCGACGAGCAAAATAAGATTTCGTCGCCGGTGAACTCCGGTTGTCGGGGTTATCTGAATTCCCTTCGCAGTAATGTCGTAGGCCCAGGCAAGTATAAGCGCGATCGGAAACCCGATTAACAAAAGCGCGATTACGAGTCGCAAACTCCAGTTCGGCAATTCCCATGCTGGAAACGCCGCCGAGGCCATTTGAATCAAGAATCCTGCGGCGATGATGTAAGCCGCGGCGACGCGATAAACCTTTCGCCGTTGCAACTCCTCGAAGAAGCCGCTCATGATATATGCGTAATCTCGTGCCGCGTGTCGGGCAGGCAAATATGCGTCCAGAACCGATGTCTTCGTGCGTTGTACTGTTGAAGAACGAAAGGCAAAATGAGCGCGACGCCCCGCCGTCCCAGGGGTGGAGCGCTGCGGTCGAGCGTGGAATTCGGGCTGGGCAGGGCCGGCGACGGCGACGCTCTTGATCGCTCGCCGATGTTCGTCTGCATCAGAAGGATGCGACGTCTCACTTCGGCTGCGGGGAACGCCCGCGAGTGCTGCGACAAAACCAAAACGAGATCTTCTATACAGCGACGGTTATAGACACCCGAGCCGCAAAAGACAACTGGTGGCGTCGATAGAGTGCCTCTTTTAGGTTCATAGCCGGGCTAAAATAGAGGTCTCCTCTTCCGGGACTAATGGCAGAGCAATGCCATTTTCTGGGCAGTTTCGTAGAGATTAAAGTTCCCGTTGCCAACCGAGAAGCAAATAGGAGGCTTGGTGCCAGCACTGATCCACCCCGTGAACCTGAAAAAATTCTTTGCCGAACTGAAGCGAAGAAGAGTCTACAGCGTCGCCGTCACGTACGCAGTGGTAGCGTGGCTGCTGATTCAGGTGGTGACGCAGGTTTTTCCGCCCTTCGAAATACCAAATTGGGCGGAGCGACTTGTGATCATTGCCATTGTGGTCGGTTTCCCCATCGCTTTGGTCCTTGCGTGGATCTATGACTTCACACGCCATGGCATCGTTCGCACCGACGAGGCTCAGCCTCAGGTGAAGGCAAATGCGACTGAAGCTTCGCACTCCGCGGAGAGATCGATCGCAGTGCTGCCGTTTACCGATTTAAGTCCGGATAAGGATCACGCCTATTTCAGCGACGGAGTTGCCGAAGAGATACTGACAGCGCTGGCAAAAGTGGACGGCCTGCGTGTGGCGGCACGGCGCTCTTCATTTTGGTTCAAAGGGAAAGAGGCTGAACTGCCCGAGATTGCGCAGAGACTCAATGTCGATCATGTGCTGGAGGGAACTGTGAGGCGGGACGGCAATCGTATCCGTGTCGCAGCGGAGCTGATTGATGCACGAGAAGGGTTCACAATCTGGTCGGAAACGTACGAGCGCGAAATGCATGGCATCTTCGCCGTACAAGATGAGATCACGTGTTCGATCGTCGATGCGCTGAAGCTTAAGCTGGAAATTGCGCCATCGTCGCCGTCGCGCAGCATGGAAGCGTACGATCTTTATCTCCAAGGTTTATTCTTGTCCGATAAAAGCACCGAGGAAGCGCTGCGGAAAAGTCTGCAGTTTTTCGCGCAGGCGCTTGAGAAAGATCCGCGATTCGCACGCGCCTGGACCGGCATCGCGAAGTCGTGGCTTTGGCTGGCCGATGCATACGTCAAACCGGTCGAAGCTTATTCTAAGGTGCGCGAGGCTGCGCTGAATGCGATTAACATCGACGATAGCGAAGCCGAAGCGCATGTTTACCTGGCGGAAACCAAACGGATCCTCGATTGGGATCTGAGCGGTGCGGAAGCGGAATACATCCGCGCGTTCGAAATCGATTCCAATTCGACACCGTCGAATTATTTCATTGCTGCATTTTATGCTGCGGTCGGCGACCGCGACAAAGCTCTTACGTATTTGAGCCGCACTGCGAAAATTGATCCCGCATCGCTGTGGGTGAGCAATTTTGCCTGTGAAATTTACCGGTACTTCGGATTGATCGAGGAAGCGATGGCCGCCGGCGAGCGCGCATTGCAGCTCGATCCGACATTTCTTTATGGCGAACCGCTGCTGGCGGCACTCTACCGGGAAATGGGGCGCTTCGACGATGCGATCGACTTATACAAGAAATCTCAAGACATCAGTGGTCGAGTGCCATTTGGTCTGGCGTTCACGTATGCGAAGATGAACCGCCGGAGTGAAGCGCGGGAAATTCTCAAGAACGCCCGCGCGAGTCGGCCGAGCTACACGCCCGGAGACGCGATTGCGCACGGGCACGTCGTGTTGCAAGAACATGAAGAAGCGATCCGGGAACTACAGCGTGCGT
>JBKPBJ010000217.1:0-3284 GCA_046726875.1 Verrucomicrobiota bacterium | reverse complement strand
GTCTGATTACCGGCAGGGTTGCCCTGGATCACAATCCTGTCACTACGTTCTGCTCCAAAGGTCTGGAGGATTCCGGCGAACGCGATCGTCAATAAAATACCTGATGTTTTTGTAGCCATTGTTCGCGGATGAGATGAACCTGGCCGCAGGTTTGGATTCAACGATTTTCTCAATTTCTAACGTATCGAGGCTCTCGACAGCGGCGAGTCAACCAGTGGAACCGCTTAGTCCTTCTTCCAGCTAAGATGAAGCGCCGAAAAAGCGCTAAATACAGCGCGTCTATTGGAATTAACTGACGCTAGTAGTTTGAGTCCAACACGTCGCCAGACTGATACGCGTCAGACTGGTATAACCCCAGTGCCTCGACTGTCGCTTCATCGATTGCTCCCGTAATCTCCAAGCCGTAATCTCGCTGGAAATTCGCAATAGCCGCGCGCGTATCGACGCTCAGCGAGCCGGTGATTGGACCATAATAATAGCCTGCGTCTTGCAAGGCGGTCTGAACGTTTGCGATTACTTCGTCGGGGAGCAGATTACTATAAGTGTAGATCGGTCCATCGTAATCATAATAGGTCTGCAATGGATCGTAGCCATATGCTGGATACCAGTAGCTCCCGTCCAGAAAATAATATCCGGTATTAACAAAAACGATGGTCTCACAATTATTGTGCCACCAGTTCCGGTCATGCCACTCGTGCCAGTGACGGCGACACGCATCGTTATAGCCGACATGATCCTTTTTGGCGTGGCCTTTCTTCCAGTGCGCATCTTTTGGTTCGCGCGTATCTGGGTGAGGTCCCCTAGCTGGATCGTTGTTCATGGCGCGCCGTCGAGCGTTGATCGTCCCAAGCGTTTGATTGTTGATCCCAAATCCGCGCCGTTCCCGCATTGCCTCGAGAGTGCGCAATTCAGTTTTACGCTTAGCTGAGTCGAGCGTGGTTGGTTGCCCCTTTACGTAGCCGCGGCGTTCACGCATTGCCGCTAAAGTGCGCAATTCAGTTTGGCGTGTCGCTGGATCAAGGCTAATCGCTCCTGTCACGCCTGCGGCATGGCCCGTGCTTAATGCCGCAAAAGCAGGATTCGCAGTGTGTATGGGCGGCGAGTAAGTGCGCTGCGGATTAAACGCTGGCTGCGTGATGGTGCGAGGCAGAGTCGGGTTAAATCGTTGTATGGGCACTCCCACTGGCCGCGCTACGACCTGAGGCGCCACCCGCCCGTTCGCAACCGGCTTGGCTGCTGTCGCCGGCGCGCTATGGCTCGTCACGACTCGTGGCGAGGCAGTTTGCACGGTCGCATTGATCATTTGTCCCATCGCAATTTGAAAATTTCCCGCAAGCGCCGCGATAACGCACAATGTCGAAAATCCAAATCGATCCATTTTAGGCCTCCGCGCATTAAACATCATAAATGCCTCGTAGTTGCAAGCTTTGACTGGAACGTCGTTAAAGTTGTTCACTAAATGGGCAAACTATTTTGCTCGCCAACGACGCGACGAATCGGTTCTATCACCGTTCGAATTGAGCCTCAAGCTGAGCAGTACTCATTTCACCATCCTGATCACCGCCTTGGGGCTGGTGGCCATGGAGGATCGTGTTCATGCCGATGAGCAAACTGCGGCGCAAAGAACCGACACGAGCGTCATAGCCGAGGGCATTAGTTCAAACCCAGGCGCAGTTGATGTTCGCACTGGCACAGGTGAGTTGGCCGAAACGATCGAGGGACTAGTTGGCTTCCCTCGAGACACGGGAGTTTTCCTGGGAGGCGTGTGGGTTGCTGATGCAAATTGCCTACTTACCGGCGGCGCCGAACCGGGCAAGTGGAGCTTCAACAGGCTCCTTATTGTCGGAGCTGGCCTTGATGCGCAGAAACTGGTCGGCTGGCCAGGCGGCCGCTTCGGTGTCGAGTTTCTGCAGTTCAACGGTGAGCACACAAATCCACAAGCTGGCAGCGTGCAGGGCTACAATTCTCTGCCTGGCCCGGAGCCACTGCACCGTTCCGAGCTGTACCAGCTGTGGTGGCGACAGGAGTTTTTCGATCGAAAGTTCATTCTGCGAATCGGCAAAGTTGCGCCGACAAACGATTTCAACAATGTGCTGCGTCCGGTGCCTGTGCAGGATCAGCATCTCGCGATTCCGGCGGTCTCAGGCTTGCTTTACACGCCGGTCTTTCTTAATCCCACGCTGCTTGGCGCCATGCCGGGATATTACAACTCCGCCTACGGCATCACTGCGACCTTCACGCCGATGAGAAATCTGTACGTCTCCTATGGCGTTTACGATGGCAATATCGCTCATGGCGTTCAGACAGGACTGGAAGGCGCCCCGAACTTCAACGGTTATTACTTTCACGTCGGTGAAGCGGGTGGTTCTTGGGAAATAGCGGGACTGCCGGGATCATTTGGATTGGGCGGCTGGCGACAGACCGGACGGCTCAGCCTACGCCCGCAGAATAATATCACCGAAAATGGCGCGTCCGGTTTTTATCTATTCGGCTCGCAACGATTCTGGCGTGCGCGTCCAAACATCGATAACAGCGGTATCAGCGGGTTCGTGCAATTTGGCGTTAACAATTCAGACACGCTTCCGATCGACCATTATTTCGGTGCTGGCCTAACAGAATTCGGTTTGGTTCCACACCGGGCTAAAGATTCCGCTGGTGTCGGCCTGGCGTGGTCGTCATTGAATCAAAATATCTTTAAACGCGATAGTGAGTTGATGTTCCAGGCTTACTACCAGGCGCACATTACCCACGGAGTTTTCTTTGAGCCGGCTATTTCATACATTCCGAATCCGGGCGCGAATCCGAATCTCGACGCAGCTTGGGCATTGACTTTACGAGCGATTTGTCTCTTCTAATGAAGCTGTCTAGCCATGGATAACTCATCACCGTCGCCAAGCGCAGCAATCCTTCTAGCGAAATTCCACCTCCGACCAGATGCCCAAAACAAATTCGCCGCGTGGCAGGCAAGAGCTCTGACGCGCGCGGCTGGTTTCGAGGGATTTCTGAATTCTGAAATAACTCCGTCGGGCGAGGGCTTGTCGTGGACAGTACTGCTGCGCTTCGCTGATTCGGAGCATCTAGAGGCATGGAGGAAATCGGAAACGTGGCACCGCCTCCTTGAAGATGCGACACCCTTGCTCGCAGAAAAATCTTCTATCGAAATAGAAGTAAAGGACGCCGGACCCGATGGAGGTGTGGTCGAAGTGATCATCACCCAAGTGAAGCCAGGCAAGGAAGCCGCCTATCGAGAGTGGGAAACAAGGATTCAGCAGGCACAGTCGAAA
>JBKPBJ010000216.1:0-3852 GCA_046726875.1 Verrucomicrobiota bacterium | reverse complement strand
CGCGATCATCACCAACAGGATGTACCGATATCGCCAGCAAAGCCGTCTATAGGAGCAGATGCGATGGCACTCCTTGCAGCGATAGGATCGATCATCAATCTCCGAGCAACAGGCCGGACATTTCATGGCTCGTTCTCTCCTAATTCTTGAGATGTTGTCTCTCCCAAAACAGCTGTCAATGCATTGTACATATTCGTATGATGCAGAGTTAGCTCAATCATCGCGTCAATGGATCGGGGTCGCATATAGGACTTATGGCCAACACCGTCGCATCTCATTTGCGTCGGCTCGCGATGCGGACGTGTTCAGTCGCATGCGCCTAGCAAAAAAGCTTCGTCCTCGTTTTGCTGGCGGTCGTGCTATTTGTTCGCGGAAAGCTGATAAAGCTTGTCGATCGCTTTGGGGCATTTACGGTCCTGGTTTCATACGGGCTAACGTTGAAGCCAAGAAATGATCGCGTGTGGCAACCCGATGTCGCGCAGACAGCGTGGGCGACATCAACGGTGACGAAGTCACCATCCGAACGCGCCCGCGCCGCGGACCAGAATCCGGATTTCTCGAACATAATCCGGGAGGGTTTACCGCAGAGCGATTTGCAAATCACGGAACAAACGGCGCATGTTCAGGCTTCACATCTTGCAGGCGATTTAGTATCGCCATCTGAACCATGGATCGGAGTCTCTTTCTGGCGCTTACGCTCAGCGCGACTTTTCAATGCCTCGCCCAAACGCCGGAACCGTTTGAAGTGCGCCGTGCGGAAGCTGTGTTCGAAGAGCTGCCCGAGCTAAAAGCGAATGAGATCCTCAAGCCCGAGTTGCTCAAAGGACCGCATTATGTGTTGCGCGATCCGGTGCCGACGGCATCGGGCATGAATCAGTTCACGATTGATTCAGACTTTGGTGTTTTCGAAGCGGACGGAAACGAAATGCTGCTCCAACGGCTGAAGGAGATCGACGCCATCGCGCGGCTGCAGGACGTTTCACGTACTGACGAGTTCAAGAAATCACTCGTCGCTGCGGCAAAAAGCCCACTCAACTCGGCCAGGAGCATCGCCAGGGATCCGGCGCAGGCGATTTCCAATGTTCCAAAAGGAATCATGAAATTTTTGGGGCGCGCCAAAGAGACGGTCCAGAACGTCGGGAAGGGCGGCAACGATGACGTGGGCGACGGCAGCAGGATGAAGGACGCAATCGGTTACTCGGATAAAAAACGAAAGATCGCGCTCCAAATGGGGATAGATCCATACAGCACCAACACTGCCCTGCAAAAGGAGTTGGACGACGTGGCCTGGGCTTCGTGGGCGGGTGGGTTCGCCTTTAGTGCCGCTACATTTCCGATCAGTGGCCCGATCGGAGCGGCACTCACGGTGACCAATCTTAACAGCACGGTCGAGGAACTGCTGCGTGAAAAATCGCCCGAGGAGCTTGAACAAATTAATCGGTCCACCTTCCGCGCGATGGGCGCGAGCGCGAGTGACACCGAACGGATCCTTCACGGCGGCGCGTTTACACCGACACAATCCACGACATTCGCGGTCCATCTTAAAGAGCTTAAAGGCGTCGCAAATCGCGGCGCTTTTGTGAAAGCTGCAGCGCAAAAATGCACCACCGAGGCTGACGCTCTCTTTTGCGTTTATACCGCTGCCCTAATGAATCAGATCAACCAAAAAACGCCGATCGCCCGGATCGTCATGCTTGGCGATTTTCCGATCTGTATCGCCAAAGACGGAACAATAATCGTCGCGTTGCAGTGGGACTACGCAGCCTGGACGTCAGGTGCAGCCAGTTTCACCGACGACGTGCAAAAGCTCGCCACGAAATCCGGTCAAAGCGCGCATGTGTCTGTCGGTCTTTCCGGAGAAGTTTCTCCACGGTTGCGCGAGGAGTTGGAAAAACGCGGAATGACTGTTCAGGATCGGCTCGTTCCAGGTCCGCTCAAATGATCACCAGACGCGACGACCGGCCATAGCGGTCAACGTAAAATTTACTTCAATGCTCGATCAAACATTTGGCCGGCTCTTTTCAAGCCAGTGGATCGTGTTTCTGATCCTGGCGATTTTACTAATTGGCCTTTCCGAGCTGGCGTGGCGCATCGGCACTGCGCGCGGCCGAAAGAAATCGGAAGCGGACAAGGACAGCAGTACCGTGAGGTCTGCAGTGTTGGCTTTATTGGGCTTGCTGCTTGGATTCAGTTTCGCGGTTGCCGCCGCACGGCACGAAGCGCGCCGCGAACTTCTGGTTGAGGAGGCAAACTCAATCGGCACGACCGCACGGCGGGCACAGCTGCTGCCCGCACCGCACGGCGATAATGTTGTGCAGTTGCTGCCGAAATACGTTCCACTTCGCATCGAGGCCCATCGCGAGGCGCAATTTTCCGATCAATTCGCAACGACGCGTAAACGCAGTGCTGAGCTTCAGGATCTTATGTGGGCGGAAGCCGTGGCCGCCGCCGCAGAGCGCCCGTCACCGATCACCGCCAGTTTCATCTCCAGTCTTAACGAAACCATCGATCTCGAAGGGAAGCGCATCCTGTTGTGCGTGACGGGTTGCGGCTTATGGCTGGTCAGTTATCAGGCGGGAATTTCCGGGCGTCACTCGGTTCTTGATCGATTCGCCTTTCCAATTCTCGTCGCCATCGTCATCGTGCTGATTACAGACATTGACACGCCGCGCGGTGGTCTGATCTCACTGGATGAACGTCCGCTGCTGGAATTGAATGAGACACTGAATGGCTCATCCACTGCAACGACGCCGTGAGATAGCTAATGACAGCATCGAACACTAGGCACGTCGATTTCGGTAGCCGAAACTTAAATCCCGGTTATCTGTGAAGTCATGAGAACGCTCACCGTGCGATTTTTGGTCGCTGCGCTTTTTTTGGGTGCCGCAGCAGTTGCTTTCGCCAATCCTTTCAAGAGCAAGATCATCACGGGCAACGATTCGACGCTCGTAATCACGGTGCCTGACGATCATTTCCTGAAGATCACGAATTTCACGCAGGAAGGCGGAGCTGAGCGCGCCGTCGTTACGGTCAAGTTAGGAGGCGAAAGCCCTGGCAAGACCAATGTTCTTAGTGCGACACTAATCGACCTTGGCACCGGAGTTGTTTTGGCTCCCGAGGTTGGCAATCGAGTGATCATCGCCGGACCCGCTGAGGTGAGCGTGCAACCGGTAGTCGGTGCAAAGCTCTTCATCACTTATAGAAAAGAGCGTGACGAGGGCAGCGGCGGAGGCGGGGGCGGAGCTAGCCCAACGGCGATTCCGACCGTCAGTCCTACACCGAGTGGGACTCCGTGAGGCGGTTAGCCCGCCAGCGCGTCAATCGCCTTCCATTCTTCGGGGGTCAATTTGAGCTTGGCCGCAGCGATGTTTTCTTCCAAGTGCGCCAGAGACGACGTGCCCGGTATCGGCAGCATTACGGGCGATCGCTCCAGGAGCCACGCCAGCGCCACTTGATAAACGCTGACGCCGTGCGCCTTTGCCGCGGTGTTCAGCGGATTTTCCGGTTTCAATCCTCCGCCTCCTCCAATCGGGAACCAAGGCAGAAAGCCAAGCTTTTCCTTTTCGCAATACACGAGAACGTCTTCCGATTTGCGGTCTTCAATGTTGTAACGGTTCTGCACGCTCACGATCGGAACGATCTTGCGTGCACGACCGATTTCCTCCCGGTCCACATTTGATAATCCAATGTGCCGAATTTTTCCTGCGTCCTGCATTTGCTTGAGCGCGCCGACGGATTCTTCAATCGCCACTTTCGAATCTACCGTATGCAATTGATATAGATCGATCCGGTCGAGGCGCAGTCGTTTGAGACTTCCATCGAGTGCTTGCTTAAGATGTTCGGGCCGGCAGT
>JBKPBJ010000215.1:0-7226 GCA_046726875.1 Verrucomicrobiota bacterium | reverse complement strand
AGGAACTCGGCTCCCCCGTATCGATGTGTATCACAGACCGGATCATCCACAAACCGATTCAGAACGCGCGGCTGGAAACCGAATCGCAATCGGCCTGACGGCCCGCGATACTCATTGGGCGCAGTACAGTTTTCAATTTGCGCACGAATACTGCCATGCGCTGATCAACTACAGTAATGATGAGCGAGGACTGACGCGCGATCGGTACGCTAATCTTTGGTTAGAGGAGAGCCTGTGCGAAACAGCGTCCTTATTTACTTTGCGCGCGTTGAGTCGCTCCTGGCTAATAGCGCCGCCGTATGCGGCTTGGCGGGACTATGCTCCATGGTTCACTGCATATGCGGAGGAACGATTGGCCCTGCCGGAGCACCATCTGCCGGCAGGAACCTCGTTCGTGGTTTGGTTCCGCGCGAACGAACCTGCCTTGCGCCAGGATTCCACCGGGCGTGATTGCAACACAATCATTGCTGTCCAACTTCTGCCGATTTTTGAAAAAGAACCGCGCGGCTGGGGAGCCTTGGCTTTCTTCCGCCGCGCCACAAATCCCAACCAATCCCTCTCGAGACATTTTGCCGCCTGGCGATCCAGGTGTCCCCATGAGCTTCAGCAGTTCGTAGCTAAGCTTGCGGCAGTGTTCGAGGTGCAGACTTAACACGTGAAAGAGATGCACGGAACGGGTGGGGATTTTTTTGCCATAGTCGAGAAGCTTCTACGGGCGGCTGACACCGGAAATCGTCTCCACTAATGTAATCACTAATTCCGTGTATCCAAAGAGCTTCAGCTGCACAATCCAAATCGGGATCCGGTGTCATCACCTCCAGCAATGGCTGGAAAACCAAAAGGCCGTCTTCGGAGCAATCCCAGGAATGTAGCCCAAGGGCTGGGGTGGTGAGAAATGCTTCAAAAAAAGCTTGCCTAACCAATTTCGGCCTGATAATCGGTCTTCGAGGATTCAATTTGGTCTTGCTGTTCTTTTAGCCTTAACCCAAAGACAAGAATATGATTCATTCTAGAACGTTAACGAAAGTTTGCGCGTCCGCTGTTGTGATCGGCGGCGTCCAGCTGGCTGGGATTGTTTTCGGCCCCGGCATCAAGGCCCAGACGATCCAACCGTCCGGGATAGAGCCATTGCTCACCATGGCGCACCTTTCTGAACAGGCTACCGATACGAGTGACCAGAAGTCCACTAAAAACCCACAGGCGATCCAGGAGGTGGTGTCGGGCTGGAGCGTGTACAGCAACATTGGCTACACTTCTGAATACAACTTTCGCGGAACCGACCTTACACCGGATAGCAGCGGTGCGGGCTTTATCACCGCGAATGTCAGCCGCGGAGGGTTTACCTTTGGAATATATGGTATTCACCAGTTCGGGACCGCCCACGCGAACAGCTTTTCAATTGGAGAAGGCGGCGGTGGTGGAAGCACTGGCACCTTTCGCACTCCATCTGGAGATAACGCTGATCGCGATGTCAACGGTAATCTAGCCCCAAACCTCTTTTTCAGCGGAAAGCTGTCTCCAGTAACAAGGCAGACGCGCTTCAACGAGGTGGACCTCTATCTGTCCTATACTCATGAACTCGGTCCCCTCGATATCACAGTCGGCAATATAGCTTTCTTCATCGACAGGGATGCAGAAACCCGCGTAACGACTAGTGGGACCTTCACCGATGGAGTGATTCAACCTGACGGAACGTTATTCGACCCCAATGGTGACAAGCACCACTTCACCGTAAACGGTGAAACAGTAACTCTTCCTACCGTGGGAAACGAACAATATGATCGCCTGTTCGTTGCTGTGTCAGCCCCAAGATTATTTCACAGTGATGTCTTCAACATCGTACCAAAGGTTTATTACTATCAGACCGTTTACAGCAATGGCGACGATCCTTTCGGACAAATCCCGCAGGCCATTCTCGCTCACGATCTGGCTCCTATTGTGATTCAGTTTCACGAGCAGGGTGAGCACCTCCTGTTCAAACATGGGGTGTCAGAACGAAATTCTTCTTTAGGTGGCTACCTGGAAGGTCGTATCGACGCCAACTTCAAACTGGGTGAGCGCATAACAGTTCAACCATACGGGCTGATTTCGGTGAGCTTCCACGATCGCACTGAACCGTACGGGAACCCGCAGTCGTTTCGCCAGTTTGTCCGTAGTCGCAGCTTGGTAGGATTCAATAACGCTCAAACCGGCGTCAAGATTCCGATTGAGCTGTGGCGATCGCACGGTCCTAGCGGTCCCGAAGCTGTCTTAGACTTTGCGCCGTTCGGTGCCTACTCCTACCACATCTCGGACCCGCCGCCCGGCACCAATCGGAATGAGCTGTGGGGTGGAGGGCAGTTTGAGTTCACCTTCTAAAGGAAAGCTCCGCCGCATAAACTTCCGAGGCTGCTAAACGCGCGACTTCTAGCGCTTCGGAATTTCGTTCTGGTATTCCGCCCAAGAGTATGCGCTAGTCGCGAGCTTGCCCTCACCTGAAGCGACTGGGCCCTTGTTCCGCTCCCAAACCCATTGCTGTGCCTCACTCGCTCCCGTGTTCCCGGGATGCGTCTCTCCCCAGGGGAGAGAAGCAGGGAGGGTTGCAGGCCGGGCCGTAGGTCCGGGCCGGAATGGCATTTAGAGAAGGCGGCACGTCAGGGGCCTACAGCAAAAGTTTAAGGTGAAATGTGCTAATCAGCGCAAACTAGTCGCCTGGCGCATTCGGTGACCAAGGCAGGCGCACCGTCCAGAACAAATACGAGCTCAGTTTTCCCACTGGCATCGGTGCGCGTTCGGAGACAATCGACTTAGACCTGTCACGGACCGCACTCTTGGAAATGCTTTTCCGCGGCGCCTCAGATTCCTTTGGTACAGGCAACAGAACCGGTTCGCCTGGCTTGGCCGTTCGCACTCCAAAGCCAGCGAACAAAATCACAATAATCGCAACCAAGTACCTAGGCATGACGAGAGGGTAATACATTTTTGTCGAAATACGATGCTTTTTTTTCAACCTCCCGGAACCCCGCCTTCGAAGGGCTGCGTTGCCTTTTTTCGAACTGGGGTACTACGAGGCTTCGGACTGGCAGGAGCGGGACGAGCAGCTGCCTTTGCCGTTGGTGGTTCCGAAACCTTTTTCGGTTTGCGTTCCGTGTACTTGGTTGTCTTCTCGTTCGTTCGACGTTGCGGCGTCTCTGCCGCTGGCGGAGATCGATTTTCCGGGGCTAGCGATTTCCTGATCGTGTAAGCGGGCGTGGGCGGAACATTTGCCGGGGATGGGCCCTCTTTGGGAGCAGTAGTCGCTGCAGGTGGAATGTTTGCCGGTGATGGGGCCTCTTTGGCAGTAGCAACGGCCGGGGATAGAATTATTGCAGGTAGAGCAGGCGTCTGCCCGGCAGCGGTCACGGGCGCGGGCGGGTTATTTACTGAAGGCGACGTCTCGTTAGTTGTAGTAACGATCACGGGTGGGATTGTAGAATGCAGCGTCCCCTTGGCAGCGACCGCAGGCGATGTTTTCGGCACGGCAGGCGATGGAATGACTGACGGTGGAGCTGGCGTCTGCCTGACAACAGTAACCGGTGCGGGTAGTTTATTTGTTGGAGGCGAGGTCTCGTAAGGCGCAATAACGCTCGCAGCTGGGGTTGCAGGATGGGGCGTTCCCTTGGCAGCGACCGCAGGCAATGGTTTCGGCACATCGACAGGCTGTATTGCCCCAGCCTGGACCGCTACACGTACCGTCGGTTTTACGGCATTTCCCCCGTTCCGGGACTGAAATGCCACTTCATAGACCCCGGTTGGCACTACTATAGGAGTTGTTGCACTCAAATCCCGGACAAGGGTCGAGGAGTCAACAACGACGTCTTCGTTCTGCCCCGGCAAAGCTTCTACCATCTTTAATTGAGCTGCCGTGAAGTCGGAGGTGCCACTTGGACGGAAGGCAATGTTTCCGTGCTCTCTCTCCAGTCGGAGAGGGCTCGGATTTTTTAAATCCTCAATGTGCTCGAAATGTAGAACGGCCGGCTGATACCCGGGTGCCGACACTTCCAAATCAAACGGCAAAGGAGGGGGCTTGCCGCCAAAATCAACGCTCCAGTGGTTGTCAGCTCCTTTGAGATTAATTGCCGTATCGTTGATAAAGGCGCGTACGTGCTTTGGGAACAGTTGCTTCCCAGCAGGGGATTTTCCGACTGATTCGATATCCAGAGTAAACCTGGTAATGCTGGGTGTGCCTTGAACATGGGGAGTTTCAACAACCGAAGATGGTACTGGGGGAGAAGGTTGCAGCCACCAAATGAAAAAACTACCGCAAAGGATGAAGATCGCAGCACCCGCCGCCGCCCAGATCCACCGCGGCATTCTCCGCGGCGATGGATAGCTCACTTCCGGTTGAGGGACCGATTGTGCCGCGGTTTCCGGAAAGACTTCCTCGGGCGGTCTTGCAACGAATTCCTCTAAAGGTGAAGGCGCAGGGGGACTAATTGAACCAGATTCTTGCGCAGGAGTGCTGGGGGATTCCTCACTCAACGACGGAGCCAAAGAAGGCTCAGCCTTTGCTTGCACCGGCAGTTCCTCGATCTCGCTTGGCACGACGTCGGTGGGAGTTGTTTCCTTTTTCGGCTCGGTGAACGGCGGCGCAGGCATGGTAAGCTTTGGATCGACCAATGGCGCGGCAGGCATGGTAAGCTTTGGATCGACCAATGGCGCGGCAGGCACCTCCGGCCCTGGCTTGGAGAGAACTTGCTCGACAACAATGGTGGTGTCGGAGAAGTCCTGCGTAACCACTTCTTCGCCGAGTGAGTCCTCGGCGTGGCTGAATTTTCGGCGAAGTTTGCGAAGGAAAATGTTTGCCAGCCGCGCTTGCAACTCCGCGATTGTTTGGGGCCGGTCTTTCGGTTCCTTGGCAAGACACGCCGCAATTGTTTCTTCCCACTCGGGAGGGATGGCGGCGGCTCCTGTGATCCCAAGATCATTCCTGCGTTTCCACATCGGCGGCGGGACCTTGAAATGGACCTGTTGCCAATCCACCACGCCCAAGAGCGGTGGTTTACTGGTCAGTAGCTCATATAACGTTGCACCCACCGAATAAATATCGTCCAAGGGACTCGGCTGATCTCCATCCCATTGCTGCGGACTAATGTAAGGAGGACTGCCAGTCGAACCCAACTTCCCCGTTACGGTGATCATGGATTCGCTGATGCTGCGGGAAATGCCGAAGTCAGCAATCTTCAGGTCCCCTTCACTGTTCAACATCAGGTTGCGCGGCTTCAAATCGCGGTGGACGATTTTTCTGCGGGTGTGAGCGTAATTAAGCGCGTCGCATAAAGCTGGGACATAGCATTGCAACTCTGACGGACTGAACACCTGTTCGGGCTTTTCGCTGCGCACGTCGGAGAAGGTGACTCCGTCCACGTATTCCATCGAAATGGCAGCCGCGTTGTCGTCCTGTTGAAAATCGTAAATGCGTACAATGTTCGGGTGCGCCAGGCGAAGACCGAGCTTGGTCTCGCGTTTTAGAGCTTCGAGCGATGCGGGGTCGTGGCACAAGGCGTCGGGAAGAACCTTGAGCGCAACCAGGGTTTCCAGCTGGTCATCCATGGCGAGCCAAACCACGCCCATGCCACCGCGCCCAAGAATTTTCTGTAAAGTGTAACGCCGAAAGATTTTCTGCGTTGGCCCGAATCGCGGAATCTGGATGGTCTGCTCGAAATCCAGATCGTCAGGAAAACCGTTTCCTGTCATTTCATAATAGTAACGGGGATCGGATATTTTTTCAATGGTTTCCAGAGGGACGCGGGCAGGATTTGATCTGGCTTGCAAAAACGAGACTTGGGGGAATTTTAGGTTCTAAGAAGATGGGAAGTCCAAGCCAATGGCGGTTGGCCTGAATGAAGATTGCCTTGTCAGCGAGTCTGCGGATAAGCTTCCTGAGGCGGCTTCAAAGAGAGTGCCGGGAAAGGACACGACGTTTTGGAAACGTTAGGCCGATATAGTGTTCTGGTAGATCGATCCGAAACGCATGCTCAACCCGAAGAACGAGCGTGGAGGACATGGCGCAAAGCGTTCAATCTCGATTTGCGCTGCTATGCTGCGCTCGTTGTGATTCCGAAAGCGGCGTTTTCCAGCGGACAGGTGCGCCAGCAGTTCGAGGATGAAGTGCGAACCGCCACCGGTGTTCATCATCGCAATGTGGCGTCTATCTTTCCGCTCGACGTGATCAACGACAGCTACCTCTATGCAATGGAGTTTTGCAACGGCGAAACACTCGCAGCGCGAGCAACGCGCAGTGGCTGCCTCGAAACATTCGAAGCGCTGGACATTGCAAAACAGATCGCTGCTGGTTTGGAAGCTACGAGTTCGGCCGGACTGCTCCACCGCAATATCGGCCCTGATAATGTTATGGTTTTGGAGGAAGATGGCGAGATCTCAGTGAAAGTGCTGGGGTTGGCGCTCCCTGCCGGAGGCACCGTCGAAAGTCTTTCTCCCGCGTCTCAGGAAGCCGATTTCAGATCGCCTGAGGAAATTGCCGGCAAAGACATCGATATTCGATCCGGCATCTACTCGCTCGGCGCGCTTCTTTATTTCATGGAGGCTGGCCTCGAGAAATACAAAGAGTTTCGCGCCAGGTTGAAGGAAAATGAGGCGCAAAATCCGTTCGAAAACGCGGAGGACCTTTCGCATCGCATCAGCATGGTCGTGCGACAGACTATTTGTCAGGAACCGAATAAGCGGATCGCAACATTTGCCGAATTGATCGACGCGATTGACCGGGCGCGAACTGCCCCGGAACCGTCGGCTGTCCAAACGGTCGCCACCGTTCCGCAAGCAGATGATGTCGCAAGAGCCCAGATAATCACGCCGCCAGAGATTTGCAGTCCGCCGGAAGTGGTTGAAGCAATGCCACCGGTAAAGACAGCGCCGAAATCTATAGAGCCTGCTCTGGGGGAATTGATGATCCCGCCCGAGTTACTAAACGTGGCACAACCGGGAAGGGCTCTGCGATTGAATCGAGTCGCGCCCGAATCGCCCGAACAAATCGCAGTTTATGTTGGAAGTTCTTTCCGCATTGGCCGCTTGGGGCACGCCGAGGTCGTAACCCGGTTTCTTCCACGTAACAAAACAAATGACACAAAAAGCAAACGGCTAAGCAAGGTTCACGTTACCGCCAAATGCGAAGGGAAGCAGATACTGCTTTTCGATGGCGACGGTCGCCGCACAAAAGTAAGCGGCAGCGCCAATGGATCGACCTTCCA
>JBKPBJ010000214.1:0-34256 GCA_046726875.1 Verrucomicrobiota bacterium | reverse complement strand
GCTTTACCAAACCCTTCTGGGCACCTGGCTAATGCAGGCGAATGGCGAGCCGGAGCCGTTGCCGGCGCCTGAGTACATCGAACGGATTCAACATTACATGGCGAAGGCTCTCAAAGAAGCCAAGCTCAACACAAGCTGGATCCAGCCTAACGAAGAGTGGGACGCCGCGATGCACGGTTTCGTCGAGAAAATTTTGGATTCATCAACGCGAAACAAGTTACCTTCGATTTTTCTTCCTTCGGCGAAAGAGATTATTCGGCTCGGGGCGATCAATTCGCTTACACAAACTTTGCTCAAGCTGACATTGCCCGGTGTCCCGGACATTTACCAGGGCAACGAGCTCTGGGACTACAGCCTTGTCGACCCCGATAACCGGCGTCCGGTCGAGTACGACCTGCGCCGCCAAACGTTGAAATCGCTGTCGGGCGCGACCCCCGGAGAATTGATGAAGACGTGGCCAGATGGTCGGATCAAGATGTTTTTGACACAGCGCATCTTGCGATTTCGTCGGGAATACTCTGATCTTTTCGAGCGCGGCGAATATCTGCCGCTTGACGCGAGCGGAACGTTTGCAGAATGCTGCGTAAGTTTCGTTCGGCGATTGGACGACAAATGGATTGCGGTAATCGCGCCGCGGCTCTCTTCACGCGTCGGTTTTCCACCGATTGGGGACGCTTGGCAAGATACGGCCATTGATTTAGCACAAATGTTTTCACTCAAGGACGCGCACGATCTCTTCGCGTGCCAACCGATTCGTCACCAGAAGCGGCAGATAGCCGTGCGTGATGTATTCTCGATCCTGCCGTTCGGGGTGATTACCAATTTGTAGCCGCTTCGCTTGCGAAGCGCGGTCCGGTGTACTAGCAGACCGAAGGCACGTTGCCCACAGGGCGACGGCTACAACTTGCGCGCTGAAGCTTGGCACAAATCAGCGAACCATGTCACAAAATTGCCGAGATTGGTCAGCAAATCTGCGCCGAAACTTTCAAATGTGATTTGCGGTGAAGCGAGAATCAGCATCACGCTGAGCAGCAGCAAATTCATGAAGTAGATAACCACGAGCGAAAAAAATGTTCCCTGCTCACTCAGGTCTGTCTGGTTTTTCGGGATCATCCAGCAGGTGAACGTGAAATGGAACGCCCACGTCGCGCCGATCGCGGCATAAAGCAGCCGCCCGTACGGCTGCATGTTTAGAAAGAAGCTGAGTGCACCATAAACTGCGATCGTGAGAATGCTGTAGATCGGGAAAAAATATGGCGCCAGCGCGATCCAGAAGTTGGCCTTAGTGGTGACCACGTGTCCGCCATCGGGACCAACGCGGAACCTGCTCACACGCCCACCCATCAACCACACCCAGAGCGCATGCGTAAGTTCGTGCCCGAACACGTAAATCAAGATTGGCCGCGGCAGACCAAAAAAAGCGATCAACCACAGCAGGGCGCCTAACGAGAAGAACCAGAACTCTTCGCCCGCCCACAGCCGTTGTGTTACAGTGGCGCGCGCAAACGCCGTAAAAAATGTCTGCGTAAGAACGCCGCACAGTGGTAACAGAAAAATACCGAAAACAAATTTCACCCACTTTGTGGGCACTGTGAGCGACTCGGATGTGGCGATGAAACTTCTCGATCTCGCTCGCGCAACGCTTCGAACAATCTTCCGGCCGCGCTTCGAATTGCGCGTGCCGCGATTCTTTTTCGATCTGCGCTTCGATGCAGCCAAAGTTGCCGCAGATTACGCCGACTTATCGGAACAAAAGCAAGACTGAATGACGGATCACAAGAGGTGGACTGATGAAGTGCTGGAGTATTGGAGTGCCGCCTGGATCAATCCATTACTCCACTACTCCACTACTCCAATAGTCTTATTGGATCACGCGCGTCCCGCGTAGGCGCCGCTGCGCGTGTCGATCTTGATGGTTTCGCCTTCCTTAATGAAAAGCGGAACGTTGATAGTCTTGCCCGTTTCGAGCTTTGCCGGCTTCGTGACGTTGCTGGCGGTATCGCCGCGAACTCCTTCCGGCGATTCAATGACCTTCAGATTTACAGACGCAGGCAGTTCCACCTGGACGGCCTTGCCTTCCGCATAAAGAACCTGCACGGAAAGGTTCTCCACGAGGTAATCTTTGGCCTCGCCGATCAGATTTTCCGCGAGCGTGATGGTGTCGTACGTCTCGGGATCCATGAAATGATAGCCGTTGCGATCCTTGTAAGAAAATTCCAGCTGTTTTCGCTCGATCTCGACCAACTCGACCTTATCGGTTGAACCAAAGCGGACGTCCGCGCTTTTGCCCGTGTTGATGTAGCGAATGATGGCCTGCACGAACGCGCGCAAATTCCCCGGCGTGCGATGGTGTACTTCAAGCACAATGGCGGGATTACCATTGTATTTGATGGCCATTCCTCTGCGTAGATCGTTGGCTGCGGGCATGGGCGCGTTTAAGCGGGGGAGGCGGAGTTTACACGCAGCTTTTGCCCGCGCAACTGTCTGGGGAGCGGTCGCTGCGGCGACCTGGCGAGCGCGTCCTCGCGATCGCGAACTTTTCTATAATCTTTCTATTTCGCCGCTGCGGACCGAGAAAAAAACAAGCTCGTTTCGGCGCGACGCCGCTGCAACAGACGCGAAGCGACGGCTAGGCTTTCAAACCAGCACGCGAGACGCATGCGCTCCCCCAGACCATTGCCGCAACGAGTTACAACAATTTCAATCGCGTCAAATCCTGCGAATCGACAATACCGACAGGCACATTGTCGGCGTCAATCACGACCAGATCGTCGATACGATGACGCTCCAGCAAGTTCAGAACCTCCACCGCCAGTTTGTCCTTGTGCACCGTGACTGGGTTCAGCGTCATCAGGTCTGCCACGAGACGTTCGCCAATCCTGGAATCAGATTGAAAATGCCGCACGAAATCTCCGTGGGTGAATATGCCGAGCAGTTGATTGTCTTCGCCGGTCACAACGGCAGCCCCCGCGCGCACGCTCGTCATCGCCCTGAGCACGTCGCGTATCGGCGTGTCGGTGGCGACAATTGCCATCGCTTCGCGCGGTCGCATGACCTGATGAACCCGCATCAACATGCTGCGGCCGATCATGCCGCCGGGATGAAATTTGGCAAAATCTTCCTTGTCGAACCCGCGTGCTTCCAAAAGCACCATCGCCAGCGCGTCGCCCAGCGCCAGCATCACTGTCGTGCTCGAAGTCGGCGCCAGATTCAATGGACAGGCTTCCTGTTCGACATTTACATCGAGATAAACATGCGCGTTTTGCGCGAGCGTTGAGCCGGGATCGCCGCACATGGCGATGATTCTGACTTGGAACCGCGCGATCGCCGGCAGAATCCGGAGCAACTCTTCCGTTTCGCCGCTCGCGCTCAAAGCGAGCACGACATCGCCGTCGGCGATCATGCCCAGATCGCCGTGAAGCGCGTTGGATGAATCCAGCACCACAGCAGGCGAGCCGGTGCTGGTTAGCGTAGATGCGATTTTCGCGCCGATGTGCCCGGATTTGCCCACGCCGACTACGACCACTTTCCCTCGCGCGTCTACTGTTTCCTTGATCAAGTCGACCGCGCGGGAGAAATTTTCATCCAGCCGCTTCCGCAGACGCTGGAGTTCGAAAATTTCTATGTCCAGGACCCGTGCGGCCTTTTCAAGAGAATCCATCGAAAGATATATTGTGCGCAGGCGTAGTTATGGGCAACATTTCGCACGCCTCGAACGAAAGGGAAACATGAAGACATTGATGATCGCAATCCTGGCCGCGCTGGTTACGACCGCTTCAGCGCAAGAATTCAGAGCACCGATCGGTCGGCAAAAACCGGTCCGGGCGATGGCGACGCCGCCGCCGGTTTTCGAGCGGCCAACAGTTGGCGGCGCGCTTCCAAAAGCATTCGGACCCGGCCGTAACCCGCTTCAGATGCTCAATCCGTGGGCGCCCGCCCGCTATGGAATCTGGGTAGAGAATACAGCATTTGACCCTGACCACCCGGGAAAATGGAACGGCATTAAACTTTTCGAGATCATTTTTTGATTTCTTTGTAGGGGCGTTCGTCGCGGCGAACTCCCGCCAAATTGCACCGGTGCTCACGGTAGCGAGCACTGCTACAGCGCCGCGCCATTTTTCTACGGATCAAAAGCCGACATGCTTTGAAGGTTAGCGAAAAATTTTGCCAATTGCGAGCGCACCGCCTCAAATGAGAGCTGTTCTTCAGCGCGTTCGTGCGATTCGGCGACAACTGCCTCGCGTAACTCAGGATCCTTCAATAGATCCAGCGCCATTGAAGCGATTTCACTGATGGTTCGGCCTTCCCCGCACGTTTTGGAAAAGGCAATTCGTTCGATTGCACCGTCGCCGCCCACGCACGGAATCCGGCAGAGGAGCGCGTCGCCTGCGACCTGGCCCGGCACATGGCTGCGGTCCAGTTGCAAAACAATCTTATGTCGCGCCACGTCGCGCAGATAATCCGGGTACAACTTCCATTTCTCGATCAACCGGAGTTTTCCATCTGGAAATTGCAGCTCAGCGAGCAATCGACGCCCCTTGGATCCATCCAAGTTAACGACTGTGACCGGTTCACCTGTTGCTTCAGAAAGCTGGCGTGCGAGCAAAAGCGCAGCGAAATGATTGCGTGATGGCACGTCCCATTCACGTGTGCCGACGAAGATTCCCGATTGCTCCGCTACCGGCTGAGAAAAGTTCCATTGCGGATCGCCAAGTGGATAAGGAGTGGGAATAAATTCCACTGTGGTCGGATCGTATTTCGAACGAACGCGCTGATAAACCTCCGCAGCCTCGGGAGTCGTAGCGATGCAACCATCGGCATTCGCCACAATTTTCATGAAGCGCGCTAATTTTGCCGGGTTGCTCAACTGTTGCGCAATCTGGTGCAATCCGGTCTCCTTCAATGAAACAGCGACGATGCGATCTCCACGCTTTAGTTCAGTCAATGCGCGCTCCGAGGCGCGAAAATCGCTGCGCAAAAGAAGAAGCACCGGCGTATTTTCGGCGATCGCCCGTCGCGTATTATAATGAAACGCGCCTAACGAGCATGTGGCGAAAGCATGAAAATTGATCGGTGCATGCGGTCCTTCGCCCGGTGCGGGCAAACTGTGAAATTGCTGCTCCGAATCGCGTCCTCCGGGATTGAGAACAGTTAGTCGAAAGTTTTTTGGGCTATCTGCTGCCATTACAGCTCGGCCCGTTTAACGCTTCAACGGTTCAACCATTTTTAACGCGGCGAAGCCGGTTATTCATGCACGTCGTCGCCCGGCGGCTGCGCTGCCGATCTCAATAACGTGCGCTCTTCGTCTTCTTGATCGAGCGGTTTAACCGGGATCGCACGCCGAATCTCCGCTGGTTGCCGTTCCTGCGGTTGGACCGGTATCGCTTTCCGAATTGTTTCGACTGGCTTCGCCTTTCGAATCTCCGGAGCGGATTGTGTCGTTTGCGTCGCGCTGTTACTTGCCGGCTTCACCTCGTTCACGCCGGTTGCGCTGTCGGTCTTCTGAGTTTCGGCAGTCTGCGCGGCCGGCTGCGGCGTTGGCTCCGGTATGGCTGTGGGCTTGATCGAATTATACGGATCATTGTCAGCGATCAGCGTTGGACTTTTTATAGCAACGGGTGTGACTTCACTGAGATTCACAGCCAGCTCAGCGTGGGGCAATTCGCTGGAACCGAATTCGCGAGCGAGGCGCGCGCGCGGTTCACCGTGGATGTTGCAGAGCTCCGGGGGTGCTTGCGCCGGCGTCGCAATCTCCATGTAAGTGGTGCGGCGTTGGACGGTATCACCGCTGGCTGATTTCACTGCGTCGTAACATTTGTCCGTTGCCAGTTGCCCGGATCGCGAACAAATCTCGATCTGCTTCAGACTGGACGGCTGTTTGATTTCTCGCGGTGGATAACTCTGAGCGGCGGCATTCATGATGTCGACCCAGATCGGCAGTGCCAGCTCGTGCCCGAACGCGCCGCGATAAATTTTTTGCGGTTTATCGAAGCCCGCCCAGACGGCGCAGGTGAAATTGGAATCGTATCCTGCAAAGAGCGCATCGGTGAAATCGTAGGCTGTCCCGGTTTTTCCTGCGGCGGAAAACTTCTTTAGCCCAAACTCTGTGTAAGCGGCTTTTCCTGTTCCCGACTGAAGCGCATCTACGAGACACGAATGCACTTCGTACGCAGTCTCAGGTTTAATCACGATTTTCCGGATGCTCTGCTGCTTTCCATCCCACACCAGTGTTCCGTCTTTTTCCTCAATCCGCTCGAGGATGTGCGGCGTCTTCGGTCGCCAGCCGCCATTCGGGAAGAGCGTGTATGCCATTGCGAGTTCGGCCAGCGTAACTTCACTGCTGCCGAGAAAGGTCGCCGGATACGGGCGAAGCGGGGAACGAATACCCGCCGACGAACAAAGCTGCAACACTGCTTCGATTCCCGCATCCATTCCGATGCGAACCGTTGCGCCGTTTTTCGATTTCACGAGTGCCTGCCTGGCGGTCATCCGGCCTTCGTATTGGTTGTCCGCATCCTCGGGTCCCCATTCGCCGAGAATTCCCGTTGTGCCCCCGATCATCACTGCGCGATTATCCAAAGGCGAATCTTCGACCACCGAACCCGGATACATTCCTCGTTCAAAAGCCGTCGCGTAAACAAAGGGCAACATTGCCGTGCCCGCAGGCCGGCGAGCTTGCAACGCCCGATTAAACTGGTTGTGCTCGAAATCGCGTCCGCCCACCAGAACAAGAATGTCGCCGGTCGCGTTATCCAAGCCGATGGCTGCGCCTTGCAAGTACTCCGGAGCAGGTTGGTCAGCCATCTTGCCACTTGATTTCGCCTTACGAAATGACGCTGCGTAATCCGCGTAGGTCTGATGATTGTGCTCCGGATGTTGCTCAGCTTGCTCCAAGTGTTTCTTTAGAGAATCCTCGGCCGCGCGCTGGAGATTGACGTCGATCGTGGTGTGAATGCGATAGCCTTCGTTTATCGCGCGATCCCATCCCACGGCTGCGATTACTTGCTGACGGATGTAATCGACGGCGTAAGTCTGGCCCTGAGCGTTTTGCCGGCTGCCGACTGCGATCTTTTCGGCGCGCGCAGCAGCGCATTGTTCACGGGTGATGAATCCATTGTCGCGCATCCGATCGAGCGCAAAATCGCGCGTCTCGCGCGAGTTGGTCCGTTCAGACCAGGGCGAAAGTCTGTTCGGGCTCTTGATCAGACCTGCGAGCGTAGCGCACTCCGCCAGCGTCATGTCGCGTGCAGACTTGCCAAAGTACCCCCGCGCCGCTGCTTCAGCCCCGTACAGGCCGCCACCGAAATAAATCCGGTTGAGATACAGTTCGAGGATTTTCTGTTTGCCGAAATTGTCTTCGATGCGTTTGGCGAGAAAAATCTCCAGCAGCTTCCGGCGATATGTCCTTTCTTTGAGCGCAAAACTATTGCGCGCCAATTGTTGAGTGATGGTGCTGCCGCCCTGGCGCACATGGCCGGCCGTCAGATTTTTAAGCGCCGCGCGAATGATCCCTAGCAGATCGTACCCGTGGTGCTCGTAAAATTTTGCGTCTTCGACTGCAACGACGGCGTTGATTAGATCGGGAGCCAACTTCTCGTACGGCATCGTCTCGCGGTTCTCGACGTAGATTTGGCCAAAGATTTTCCCGTTGCGATCCAGAATCACACTGGCCGATTCCATTTGATCGAGCTTGTTCAGGTCGAACGCATTGGCCTGCGCTTTCAGATCGAAGACGACGCTGGAAAAGAAGACCGTTAGAAAAAGCGCCACCACCGCGAGAATCGCGACGGGAATATAAAACCATGGTCTGAAATACCATGGCCGCCGAAAGCGATAGCCCGGCGGCGGTCTGAGGTATGTGCTGGTCGGTCTCAAGCAGGCAAAACGACTCTCTACCCAAGCTAGGCGCCAAACGCCCAACGCTCAACGCCCAACGTCCAATTTCCAATTGGGAGCGCAAGTTGAATGTTGGAGGTTGAGCGTTGGACGTTGATCGTTGCGTGTTCGACCTTTTCCAATTGAACACGCCGCTCATTGAATCGATCCGTGAAACGATCCGCGCACGAGGCCCCCAATCGTTCGCCTGGTTCATGCAGCAGGCTCTCTATCATCCCGAGCACGGTTACTATTCGTCAGGCCGGTGCGTGATAGGGCGCAGAGGAGATTACTTCACGAACGTGAGCGTAGGGCCGCTGTTTGGGCAATTGTTGGCGTCGCAGTTCTCAGAGATATGGGAGCGGCTCGGCAAGATGAATGATTTTGTCATTGCGGAGCAGGGGGCGCACGACGGGCAGTTCGCGCGGGACGTTCTCGAGTTCGTGCAAACGCGCCTGCCGGAATTCTTCGATGCGTTGCGCTACCGCATCGTCGAGCCTTTTCCGATTCTACAAAAGCGACAAGGTCAGACGCTGGAGGCGTTTCATGACAAGGTCGACTGGCATTCTTCGCTGCAACCATTCACAGGCGTGCATTTCTCGAACGAATTGCTGGACGCAATGCCAGTGTGCTTGATTAGTGACGGAACGGAGAAATTGGTAACTCTCGACGGCGACAAGTTTGTATTCGTCGAGCGGCCGGTTGATGAAACGATGTTCAATCAAACTGCGCTCAAGTGCATCGACGAGATCGCGGCGACCTTGCAGCGTGGTTATGTGATTGCGATCGACTACGGGTTCTTGGACGAGGAGTTTGGGAGAACCGTCGAAGTCCGCGCGCGACATCGAAATCTGGATTCGCCATTCGAACAGATCGGAGACGCGGATATCACGATGTCTGTGCATTGGAAAAGCATTGTTGAACGTGCGCAGGCAAACGGGCTGCGCGTCGCCGGATTTACCGATCAACATCATTTTCTGACGGGAATCATCTCGCAACTTGGTAGGGGTGGTTCACCCGAACCGCCCGCGGGCGATTGGGGTCAATCGCCGCTACCTGATTCCCCAAAAGCAAAGCGCGAATTGCAAACGCTGCTCCATCCGGAAATGCTGGGCCGCGCTTTTCAGGTGCTGGCGCTTGCAAAAAATATCGGTCCCGAGACGAATCCGCTGGCGGGTTTCAAATTCGCGCGCCAGCCGGGCCAAAGCGGCTGAAGGAGCCGGACCATTTTCTTGAGACCAGGATTGTCTGCTGCGCCGAAATATAGTGAAATACTCTGTATGTTCGCCTGGCTTTCGAAATGGCCGGTTGTTAAGCAAATTCGCGAACGCAAGGACGGCACCGGTCTCGAGGCGATGTCGGAAAAGACGCGTGCGATGCATGCGCGCATTGATGATGCTGAAGTAGCGCGCTCGATTTGTC
The DNA here is from genome assembly GCA_046726875.1 of Verrucomicrobiota bacterium. Taxonomy (GTDB): domain Bacteria; phylum Verrucomicrobiota; class Verrucomicrobiia; order Chthoniobacterales; family UBA10450; genus Udaeobacter. The sequence continues at coordinate 24,959 of JBKPBJ010000214.1, read as the reverse complement.
CGTATTGCGGTGTCGGGTGCGGTCAATTGATTTTCCACAAGCACGGCAAACTAGTTTCAATCGAAGGCGACCCGGAATCGCCTATTAGCCAGGGGAACCTTTGCCCCAAGGGTGCCGCGTCGTATCAGTTGCTGACGCATTCGCGGCGCGAAACGAAAATGAAATATCGCGCGGCGCGGTCGAAAGAATGGACGGAGATTTCGCTCGAGCGCGCAATGGACATGGTTGCCAACCGCGTGTGGGAATCGCGCAAGCGCACGTTTCTCCGCGAGCAAGAAGGCGTTTCGATCAATCACACAACGGCGATATGTCACCTCGGCGGCGCGACGCTCGATAACGAAGAAAATTATCTCATCAAAAAGCTTTTCACCGGGGGCCTGGGCATGGTCTGTGTGTCCAACCAGGCCCGGATATGACATAGCAGCACGGTGCCCGGTCTGGGCACCTCGTTTGGCCGGGGCGGAGCTACGACCGCGCAACAAGATCTCGCCAATGCAGATTGCATTCTGATCGAAGGCTCCTCCATGGCCGAAGCACACCCGGTCGGTTTTCGCTGGGTGATGAAAGCGAAGGAACGAGGCGCCACGATCATCCACGTCGATCCACGTTTCTCACGCACCAGTGCGCTGGCCGACATCTGGGTGCCGATCCGCGCAGGTAGTGACATCGTATTTCTCGGCGGACTCATCAATCATTTGATTGAGTACGAGCTGTACTTTCGCGAGTACGTTATTCATTACACGAATGCCTCCTGCATTCTGTCGGACGAATATCGAGACCCTGAGGACAACGGCGACGGGTATTTCTCAGGGTGGAATCCAGAGAAGCGGGCTTACGAAGGCGGCAGTTGGCTTTACAAAGGCGGCGATCTAAGTCGTCCGCAGCGCGATCTCACGTTGCAAGATCCGCAATGTGTCTTTCAGAAATTAAAACGACATTTTTCTCGCTACACGCCGGAGATGGTGGAGAAAGTGTGCGGTATTCCGCCAGATCTTTTTCACAAGGTCGCACATGCGCTCGCTGCGGCGTCTGGTCCGGAGCGAACCGCTGCAATTTGTTACGCGGTCGGCTGGACGCAGCATTCGAAGGGGGTGCAGATCATCCGTGCCGCAGCGATTTTGCAATTGCTGCTTGGGAACATTGGCCGGCCCGGCGGCGGGATTCTGGCATTGCGCGGGCACGCTTCGATCCAAGGGTCAACCGATATTCCAACGCTTTACGACATTCTCCCCGGCTATTTGTCTATGCCGCGGAAAGGTGATGAGACGCTTCAGCAGTATTTCGATAAGTACACGAAAAAGACCGGGCTGTGGGCGCATTACCCCGAATACATGGTGAGCACGCTCAAGGCTTACTACGGAAATCGCGCAACCGCGCAGAACGACTTCGGCTACGGCTGGCTCCCTAAGCTTACCGGTAACCACTCCTTCTTTGAGTACCTCTACGACATGCTTGATGGAAGAATGGAGGGCATGTTTTTGATGGGCCAAAACCCAGCCGTAGGTGCGCCCAATTCGCGACTCCAGCGAAAGGCGCTCTCGAAGCTGAAATGGTTAGTGGTGCGCGAGATGGTCGAAATTGAATCCGCAAATTTCTGGCGTCAGTCGCCCGAGATCGAGCGCGGTGAGCTAAAGACCGAGAACATTGAGACTGAAATTTTCTTTTTCCCTGCTGCTGGTCACGCGGAAAAGGAAGGCGCATTCACTAACACGCAGCGACTCTTGCAATGGCGGGAAAAAGCGGTGGACCCGCCGGGCGATGCGCGATCGGATGCGTGGTTCATGCATCAACTCGCGTTGCGCCTCATCGCGAAGGCCAACGCGTCGAACGATCCGCTCGACGAGCCATTGCGCGCGCTGGATTGGTGGTATCCGGAAGATGAACTCGGCGAACCGCAAATGGAAGCCGTGCTCGCGGAAATCAACGGCTGGTACGCGCTGCCACACAAAGAAAACGTCGAACGCTCAACGCACAACGTCGAACGCCCAATTCAGGACGGCGTCATTTTCGGTCTCGATCGCCAGGGTAAGCCTCATCATGGGCCGCAGGTGAACGGTTTTGCAGAGTTGAAAGCCGACGGCTCCACTGCGTGCGGCTGCTGGATTTATTCCGGGGTTTTGGGCCGCGATGGCGTGAACAAGGCAGACTCGCGGAAATCCACAGATTACCTTGGTCACGGCTGGGGCTTCGCGTGGCCGAGCGATCGGCGCATCATTTACAACCGCGCCAGTGCGCGCCCGGACGGCAGCCCGTGGAGCGAACGAAAAAAGTTGGTGTGGTGGGATTCGGAAAAATGGACCGGAATAGATGTGCCCGGTTTTGTAAAAGGAAAACCTCCAGATTACGAGCCCGACGTAGGCGCGGAGGGACTCGATGCGATTCCGGGCGACGCGCCGTTTATTCTACACGAGGACGGGCTCGGCTGGCTTTACGTGCCGAAGGGGTTGAAGGATGGCCCGTTTCCGACTCATTACGAGCCGCTCGAGTCTCCTGTTTCGAATGAACTTTATTCGCACGACACGAATCCGCCGGAACATTGGTTTCCGCGACCTGAAAATCGCTTCGCGCCGCCGGGCGACGCGCGCTTTCCGTACGTGCTGACCACATATCGGCTGACGGAGCATCATACGGCCGGCGGCATGTCGCGTTTTCTGAGCCACCTCGCGGAACTGCAGCCGGAAATGTTTGCCGAGATTTCACGCGAGCTGGCGCGCGAGCTCAAGATCGTCAATCGCGATTACATTTGCATTGTCACTTTGCGCGGAGCAATTGAAGCACGCGCACTTGTCAGTCGCCGGATTCGGCCGTTGCATCTCAACGGGAAAACCGTGCACCAGATCGCGTTGCCGTATCATTATGGGACAGCCGGTCTCGTACGCGGCGGCGCGGCAAATGATCTCCTCACCGTTTCGGGCGAACCGAACGTCACGATCATGGAAGCGAAGGCACTCACCTGCAACATCGTGCCCGGACGTCTCCCGCGTGGACCAGCGTTCGCTGAATTTCTTAACAAATATGCACCGCAAACCGGGCCAACGATCTTGCATCCAGAAGAGCGGTCTTTCCGAAAAGGACAAAGCGGCGGGGGCCACGCGATCGAAGGAAAAGAATGAGTCTCAGAAGTGGAGTGATGGAGTGTTGGAGTGATGGAGTAATGAAAGATGGTTCGCGAATCGCAAATTCCCTCACTCCAATCCTCCATTACTCCACTACTCCAATGGTGCCATGATCGGCGAAGGCACAAAAAGCACGAATCAGCGCCGGCATACGTACGTGCGCGATCGAGTTGAGGTTGGCTTCTTCACCGATCCAACTGTCTGCATCGGCTGCAAAGCATGCGAAGTCGCGTGCAAAGAATGGAACCAAGTGCCGGAGGACGGCTTTGTCTGGTCGGGAAATTCCTACGACAACACGGGTCACCTCGGTGCATCAACATGGCGTCACGTGATGTTCGTTGAACAAGATCGACAAAAAGGAGGCCAAATCGTAGGTTACCATTCGTTAGGCAACGGCGATGGAAACGACCCGTTTCGGTGGGTCTTTCTTTCTGACGTTTGCAAGCATTGCGAAGAAGCTGGTTGCCTCGAGGCATGTCCAACCGGCGCGATTGTGCGCACCGAAGTCGGTTCGGTGCTCGTGCAGAACGACGTTTGCAACGGCTGCGGTTATTGCGTTGTCTCGTGCCCTTTTGGCGTGATTGACCGGCGCCCGCAACCTTTGCCCGACGCCGGAGGCGCATTCAAATGCACCTTCTGCTACGACCGACAAAAGAGCGGCCTACCACCGGCGTGTGCAAAAGTTTGTCCAACTGAATCAATCGTCTTCGGGCGACTCGATGATTTGCGCGCGCGGGCGACGCAACGCGTGCAGCAACTGCGAGAACACGGTTACACTGACGCGCAACTTTACGATCCCACCGAAACATCCGTGCGCGGCACTCACGCGTTTTTCCTGATTCTCGGCGAGCCCGAAGCGTACGGCGTCCCGCCGAAGCCGCAGATTCCGACAATTCATCTGAAGGCCGCGTGGACGGCTGCATTTGCCACGGCCGTCGCTGCAATCATCGCTACTCTCTGCGCGTTCGCTTTTGTATGAGGCGGCGGTCGACAACTCTGGGGAGCGCACGCATTCTGCGTGCTGATGAAGGCATTCTGCCTTCACTAACTTCCCCGCAGCGATCGAGCACTATTGCTGCAGCCGGAAATAAACACCGTTCTGGTCCAAGTTCGTCGCAGAATGCAGCGACCAGCACGCTGCAAGCGTGCGTTATCCAACTTCTATGAACGAATCGCGAATTGACCAGTTGCGTGAAGAAGCCCGGGCAAAGGGCGCTGTGACGGGACACGGTGTGGACGTCGCCGGCGGCCCGATACCGGGGAAGCCGGGTTACTATGGCCAGCCAGTCGTTAGACCTCCGGTGTGGACGTGGGAAATTCCAATCTACTTCTTCGTAGGCGGTCTTGGCGGAATGTCAGCGGTGATCGCGCTTGGTGCGCTGCTGTTTCACCACTTCGATGTTGCGCACACGGCAATGTGGGTCTCTGCGATTGCATCGGTGCTTTCGCCGATTCTCCTGATTTTGGATTTAGGCAGGCCGCATTTGTTCCTTCACATGCTGCGAGTATTCAAACCGCAATCGGCCATGTCGATGGGTGCATGGATCCTCGCGGCTTTCGGAATGTGTGTTGTTCCAGGTTTGATCGCGCTCGAACTTCAGACACTCCATGTGTTCGCCGGCGCAATTGATCAAATTCTACGCGTTGCGGCAGGAATTTTAATCTTTGGCTCGGCCATTTTAGGAGTATTGCTGGCCACGTACACGGGTGTTTTAATCGGCGCCACGGCGATACCCGCGTGGTTTTTGCATCACAAGCTGCTGCCGATTCATTTCGGAACGGCGGGATTGGGATCCGCTGCGGCGCTGCTGGAATTACTCGGTCATCGAATCGCGCCGCTCAATGCGATCGGCTTATTTGCGGCCGCCGTAGAAACAGTGCTCTTGATTTGGCTGAGTTTGAACAAACATGGTGCCGCCGACCGAGCCATACATGAGCACCGTTCTGGCTGGCTCATTCGGATCGGCGAAGTATTAACCGGCCCCCTCCCGCTTGTGCTGCGAGTCTTTGGCGTGATCCCGTTGGCGGCGATTTCATTTTTGATCGGCGCGCTCATTAGCCGCTTTGGTTGGATTGCGGTGGGAAAAATTTCCGGTCGGGACCCCGAATCGGTTTTTGCCTCGCAGCGATAATTGTTGTAGCCGCGGGCGCTGACGGCGGCTGCCATGCGCATGACAGCTTCTTGGGCTGCCAGAGGTCAGCATCCTGGGCTACAATCACGTGAATGCACAAACATCTGCCTCGCCTTCAACGCGTTTGGATCGATTTTCCGATCTATTACATCACCACGTGCGTCCGTAACCGAAAGTCTGTTCTTACTCAAGACGAAGCGGCTCAAATTCTCGTGGAAGAATGGCTCGCGGCTCACGGGCGGCATGGCTGGGCTGTTGGGCGATATGTCATTATGCCCGATCATATTCATTTCTTTTGCAGAGCTGAAATTGGCAGGAAGACTTTGTCCGACTTTGTCGGTAATTGAAAAAGCTGGACCAGCCGTGCGATCAACGCGTTAGGCCAGCCGCGGTCGACGCCCGCGGCTACAACACCGTGGCAACGCGAATTTCTTGATCATGTTCTGCGCTCAAGCGAAAGCTACGCGCAAAAGTGGCATTATGTCCGGGATAATCCTGTTCGCGCTGGTTTGATCTCTTCGGCAGACGATTGGCCGTATGCCGGCGAAATCGAGACGCTGATGCTGTAGCCGCGGGCGTTGACCGCGGCTTGGCTAGAAGTCTTGCAAGATTACGCGCTCAATATGTGAGTAAATGTTCAAGCAAGGTGGTCGCAAAAAGCCTATGAGTGTCTGATTGCTGTCGCGCGCGAACTCGACCGCAAGACTCGAAGGGGCTGACACAGCGGCGACGATCGCAATTCCAGCGGCGAGCGCCTTTTGTATAATTTCGAATGACGCGCGGCCGCTGACCAGAAGGAGATGCCGCTCCAACGGCAAAAGCTGATCGAGAAACGCGCGTCCGAGCGCTTTGTCTACTGCGTTGTGGCGGCCGATATCCTCCCGCGCAATTTTTAGTTCGCCGTTCAGGTTGAAAATTCCGGCGGCATGAATTCCGCCCGTCCGCTCGAAATCGCTCTGCGCGTTGCGCAATTTCTCCGGAAGCGAAAGCAGCGTTTGAATGTCGACCCGAAGTTTTGTGGACGTTATCGGAGGAAAGTTTTGCCGGATCGCGTCGATGCTCGTTTTGCCGCACAAACCGCAACTGCTGGAAATTGTTCCGAAATGTTGCGCTGTGTCCGGCTTCGGTTTCACGCCGGGCGCAAGCTGAACAACGACGACGTTATCGCGTTCGGTCGAAATCCGCGCGATCTCGTTGCGCTCGCGAACAATCCCTTCACAAACGAGAAATCCAGCTGCGAGTTCTTCATCGTGACCGGGCGTGCACATCGTGACAGCGACGGTCTTTCCTTCGATACGGATTTCCAGCGGCGCCTCGATCGTCAGCTGGTCAGGCAAGTACTCGAGCTCACCGTCGCGTTTTCGCCGGATGATCTTATGTGATCCGATTCCGCTTTCTTTCATGTGAATTAAGCCGCCTGAATGGTAGCATGGATGCGATGGAAATTTGCCACCTGTTCATTTCTCCCGGACACAATTTTGTTGGCCATCACGGGCGCGATCCCGACACCCATCCGATGATTGAAAGGTCCGCAATAGAATGCGTGTCGGGGCGTGGTATTCGCGGTGATCGTTACTTTGATTTTAAGAACGATTACAAGGGTCAGATTACTTTCTTTTCGCTGGAAGTTTTCGATGAACTTTGCAGCGCGATGCAAATTCAGGCCTGCTCACCTGCTCTGGCACGACGCAATGTGATCACACGCGGCGTTGATCTGAATCAGTTCATTGGACAGGAGTTCGAGGTGCAAGGCGTACGCTTTTTCGGAATCGAGGAATGCCGGCCGTGCTACTGGATGGACGCCGCATTTGCACCAGGCGCACAGGAATTTCTGAAAGGCTGCGGTGGTCTGCGCGCGAAGATCTTAACAAATGGCCGACTGCGCTCGACTCTGTTCAACGCCCGGGCCGTGCCGCACGTCGCCTCGCCCTTCGCAAGGGAGAGGGCAGGGTGAGGGTTTGTCGCACGTCGGAATGACGCGGTGAATAACCCCTCACCTCAATCCTCTCCCCTTCATGACGGGGAGAGGCGGATTTGTGCGAATACGCCACTGAGCCTTAGCGCCGTGTTGCTGGCCGGTGGTGAATCGCGCCGCATGGGCACGGATAAGGCGAGACTCCTCTTTCGCGGAAAACCGCTCTGGCAAGTTCAACTCGAAACACTGCGGAGACTGGAGCCGAAACAACTTTTTGTTTCAGCGCGCATCGACCCACCGTGGCGGCGCGAGGACGTCCTGTTCGTCGCGGACATTCCGCCATCGCGCGGGCCGCTCAGCGGTCTGACTGCATCGCTGGACCGAATGAGCACACGTCATCTGTTGGCGCTCGCGATTGACATGCCGTGGATGTCTAATGAGTACCTGGAATTTCTCTGCGCTCGGATTGAGCCGGGTCGCGGGATTGTTCCAAAGGTCGGAGACCGCGCTGAACCACTGGCGGCCATTTACCCGGTCGAGGCAGGAGTCGAAATTCGCGAAGCGCTTGCAGGCACAGATTTCTCATTACAATCGCTGATTGGTGATTTGATCACCGCTGGAAAACTGCGCGAAATGCCTGTGACCGAGCAGCAGAAAAATTTATTCCGCAACGTGAACGAGCTGGCCGACCTGCAACTCACGTGAAGCTGAGAAAGCGGCGGCGTATGTGGCATGAAATGAAAGTGTCTCTTGCAAATTCGCTGCGACTACTCGATATCTCCGGTGCGATTTGCGAATTGTGATGAAAAGGTCAATATCGCCGGCCGCTTTTTTGTTTTTTCTCGCTCCGGCGTGCGCATTCTCCGGAATCCACGTAGTGAACCTGTCCCACTACGACATGATGCGTCCGGACTTCATGGCAATGAAACGCCAGGGTATCGTGGGCGTAATTCACGAGGCCACATACCCGCCCTTAAGTCGGGACCCGAAGTACCTAGACCGGCAAATGGCGGCGCTACAATCGGGATTGCTTTGGGGAGCATACCACTACGCCAACGCAAGTGATCCGGTTCGGCAGGCTGATCATTTCCTAAGTGTTGTCTCCAGTGCCTGGGCACAGGCCAATCCGGCAATTCGGCCGGGCTCGGGCGTGTTGCTGGTGCTCGATTTCGAAAAAAACGGCCACTATCCCGGCGGAACGATGCGGGCCGATCAAGCAGTCGCGTTTGTCGAGCGCATTCGCCAACGCACCGGTGTGTATCCTGGGATTTATTCGGGGGAATATCATCTCGTGCAGGTCCTCAACAGTCCGCGAGTAACTCCTGCACAAAGGAAAACGCTGACCAATTGCTGGTTGTGGATTGCAAACTATCACAAGGAGCCGCGTGCGACGGCCCCATGGAGCTACTGGGCTCTCTGGCAATACTGCGGTGACGGCAAATGCGGTCTTCCGCGCTCGGCATACCCGATAAGCATTGCGAATGTTAGAAAAGCGGAGCTCAACGTTTTTCGGGGCGACCGAAGTGATTTGGAAGAGTTCTGGCAGCGACGCGCGTGGAACCCCGCGGGAGGAACGCCTCGCAAGGAATCAGAGCAAACGCTCGCCGAGCGGTAAATACGCGAGTGTGGCCGTGGCTGGAAAAGGGTCGCTCGTCATTTCTTAAAACCGCGCTGAGTCGTGAGATAAACCGCGAAGCTGCCGAGCCAGTGGCCGCCTTCGTAATGTTCGCCAGTCACCGCTGCAAGCCCGGCGCGCCGATGCGCGTCTGCTGCACTGGTTAGCGCTGGACGGCGTGGATCATCGGCAGGAAGGGAAGAGAGGATGCCTTCCAGCATCCATGCTCGACTCAAATTTAATCCATCGAGGTGCGCCAGTTTTGGATCGCTCGGATCAGGCGAAATCGCCACTGGCAACCAATCCGCCGTTTCGGTTCTGGGAATTTGAGGCAGGAATTGGCTGAGCCATTTCGCGAAGTCAGCTTGCGATAAGACGCGACGCACGACGTCGGCTTCGGCCAGGCAGGGCGAAAGAAAATCTTCACCCGACGGTTCGTATGCGAGCGGACAATTCTTATCTGCGAAATAAAATTTTCGCGCTGAATCAGCGGCCAGTTTAGCGAGGCGTTCGTCATTTTTGCCCCGGGCATAATCGAGAACCAGGCTAAGCGCGAAAGCGGTTTGATTGTGCTCACCGATTCGTATTGGGTGCGAAAGTTTTGGCAACCAGGTTGTGAGTCGTTCAAGCACAGCATCCTCGAGCGGCTTTAGGTTTGCCAGCATCTCTCGCGCTTCGGGATCGTCCCATTCGCGCAGCTCGGCACATAGTTGCAACAGCCACGTCAACCCGTACGGCCGTTCGAAACTCGCGCGGCCCTCTCCCCGTAAATATGTCGCTTCAGTCTTCAAATTTTCAGCTGTGAGACTTTCCTTCAAAGCGTCGCGCGCGGCTTTTGCGAATGACGCGCTTGGAAACGTTCGTAATAACCGCACCAGCAGCCAATGTCCGTGCACTGACGAATGCCAATCGTAGCAGCCACAAAACGCGGGTGTCAGCTTCCGCGGTGGCGCAACATCGGCGTCGCTGTTGAGGACGTGACTGATCTTGTTCGGGTATTCCTTATGCACGCATGCCAGCGCCAGCTTTGCGAAGCGTTCGGCAGCATGAACATCAAATGCTCCGCCAGACGGCTTCGTCTCTGGGTTTGTCTGATGAGCAGCGTCTTCACCCGCAACGCTGAGCAGGCGCGCCGCCACAAATGCGCAAACAAATATCGTCAAACTCGAAGGATGAAATCTGAAGACCACGGCCGCCACAATCACGCTACTGTTCGGCTTCGTAAAGATGGTTGAACGGATTTCCAACGCGAATACAACGGCTGCGCACGATCTTTCACGAAACGCATGACCGCTTCGATGACCCGCATGAGCGCTACTGCGCGCCGTAGAGAGTAAAACCAATCCAGGTGTCGATCGGGTGGAGACCTTCGGCGAGCATCGTCACTTGAGCCTTTTGCAAAGCGCAGAGCGGAGTCGTGCCCGCCGAGCGTTCCTCGTGGTAAAGCGCCATAAAACGAATGGCAGCGCTGTCGGAGGCTGGTGGGATGCTCACGAGGACCGATCGCACCCCGGCTTCGAGGAATGCGCCGGGTAGCCCCAGAATATCATCACCTGTCAGTTCTACATTCTGCACCTTCAGCGCGCGCTGTCCTGTATTGCAGGCCGACAGGATAACTTCTTCGAAATTCAGCCGCGCGGCGGAGATCTCAGCCACATCGATCTGGCCATCCGCAAGCTGCAAAGCTGAGTGCTGCGGTTCCTCGTTCTCGAAGCGGGCGTGACAGGCAAGGTGCAGAATGGCACCTTTCGGCTGCGGCGCGCGGGCAAGCTCCCAAAATGCGGACTCGGTCGCGGTCGCGGCTGTAAGCGGTTTGCCGATCAGTCCGGTGCTGTCGGTATAGATTTCTGCAACGGTGCGAAGTTCCTCGCGAGCTCCATCGAGCGACCGCAGTCCCGCTCGCGCGTAGTCGGGTGCGCCAAGGATTGCCGCTTGTGGTGGATTGGCGAATCCACCCTCGAGCGCCTTGAGACAAGCGAGATTGGGAAGCACCGACACCGGAAGACGTTCAAAAAGCCGCTGTCCGCGCCAGCGTAACGCCGCCCACGGCAGCAGATGCAGCGAACCGTGCGGGATCACGATCAGGCTTTGTGCGTCGAGCGCCGATTCGACCGAACTGGCGGGCAGCAAACTTTCCAGGTCGAGCGCGGGCAAGACGCCCGGATCAAAGAGTCGCGCCTCGGGGTGAGGAGTCGCAAGATTCGCAAGATAGAGCCCGATGTCCTTGCGACTCTCCACGGCGAGATCGCGGCCTTCGACTCGCAGCGAATCGCCCGTGACTAAGACGACAGAGATTCGGTCCGGTTCATAGAAAAGATCGAGCACCGCCTGATCCCGCGATGCGAGCGTCGCCTGAATTTCCGCGAGGTTGAGTGGCACCGGTGCCGTGAGCGCTCGCCACCGCGGATCGGCGATGCGCAATCGTTCAAGTAATGCAGCGCGCTCGTCGAGCAGTGCCCGTCGCTGTCGCTGTCGATCATCCGTCCAGCCTTTCATGTAGGCGCCGTAATCCAGCGCATCGAGTTCTACAGAGAGTTGATCCACACGTCGTTTGTCGTCGGTGTCTGCGACCAAAGCCGCGCTGCCACCTTGCGCCGGCGCGTGGAGCGCGGCAGCGAGGCCCCGCGCCTTTACTTTTTCGATCAATTGGCAGCAAGCCGCCGCATTCCCGACTTCCACTGCCAGCCGGATACCTCTGCGGAACATCGGCAGTTTGTCTCGGAGAAAAGTGCTGTCCAGCCGCCAGCCAAGTGGCGCCCGGCGCAATTCATCTACAACTGCTGCCGACGCCAGAATGGCATCCAGGGCCATTGTTGAATGCCCGAGGAGTTCGAGGATCCGGGCGCGAGTCCAATGCAGCGTCCAAAGGGCGTCCGGATCGTAGAATTCCTCGATCACCTTCACTGCGCGGTCTATCTCCCGCAGGGCATCTTCCGCGTGTTTTAGACCGAGGAGCGCCTCCGACTTTGTTCGGAGAAAAACCGGCAGCTTCTGCCGCAACATACCTCCCTCAAAATCGGCCGAAAGTTCTCCTAAGATGACCAACGCATCGTCGAACCGCTCCTGCTGGACTCGCATCATCGCGATCTGCCATCGTATGCCCGGCTGAGCGTACGCCAGAATGTGCGGTGCGACTCGATCGAAGAGTTGCTCCGCCTCGTCATAGTTCCCGGACCGGCGTCCGATGCGCGCGCGAATCTGATCGATCGCGATGCTGATCTTCTGAAGCTTTGCCTTCTCCTGAGCCTGGCGAAGACCCTCGGAAAACGCGCCCGCTTCCGAGCCCTGTCCCAAAAGGTTGATCGCAGAGCCCAACGATGCCCACACATCAGAGGTGGAAGGCGTTCCGCTGGCCATCTTCGCAGCAACCAACTGTTCTGCGTGGCCGGTCTCCTTCAACGCGCGCTCCTCGTCGCCGAGCCACTCGAAATAGCCGGCAAGATCTGTCCCCGTCTCGGCGGCCGAAACGCTTTGCTTCTGCTTCACAAACAAATCGCGCGCAGCTGCGAGCGCAATCAGCCCTTCATGAAAGCGTCCTTGCATGAGGAATGAACCGGCCAGTTGCCGCTGGTGTTCTGCGATCCCTCCCTCGCTGAGATGCTCCTGCGCAATTGCGGTAGCTTCCGCACGGAGATGCCCGCTCTCGTCCCGCCGTCCCTGCGCTTCCTGTAGGTCCGCTTGAATGAGCAGCGCATCCACGAGCGGATTTACGACCGCGATTACATCCATGGGGGTGCCGGCGGGGAAATCCGCGTTGAGGCTTTTGGTTTCCGCAAGCTGCAGCTTAAGCGACTCGATCAAGCGATCGTACGCTGGCTGCGCGATTGCGGGATCGCCTCGTTGCTTGAGCCGATCCGCTTCGACCAGCATACGCATCGACTCGGATTGCATGCCCGCGAGTTTGATCAACCTCGAAAATGGATCTGACGGCATGATGGCGCTCCTCCTCTTGATGGTTCGGTCAAGTCTCCGGCGATGCGCAAGCGTGCCGCAGGATCCCCGAAGAGCATGTAGTTTCGGGCATCGTTCAGTTGAACGAAGGTACTAGCCAGGTTCATCCGGAACTCCGGCGTGTCCTTTGTCTTGCCGCGTTTCATCCGGTCGTACCTATTGACGATGACGCTCGAGAGGTTCGCCGCGCGAGTATTCATGTATTCGAGCGCGAGTCCGACAGGTTGCCCGGCCAACAGTTTTCCCAGCGCATCGGCAAACGGATCAATGCGCGCGTGCCAGGGCTCGACAAGATCGGGAGCGTCTGCGTCCGTAAACCCCTGAAGGAAAGCGAGGTCCAGATGCCCAATGAATGCGATTGGTCCGCGCGGATGAGCCGCCAGCCGCTTCGGCAGTGCCGCTACGAAATCGCGGGCACCGTGCTGTGACAGCACTTCAAGAAACCAATGCGCAAAATTGCTCTCGGCCGGGGTGCCGTAGCCGAAGCAGGCAAACTGGAACAAGACGCCGTTTTCGAGACAAGGTTCGTCGCGTGATACATCGCGCGCGCCAAAAAGAATGTCGTCCGCAGAGTTCACCGCTCCTTCGGCCTCGCACTGGATTGCGCCGTTAATGGCGCGCTGCACGGAATCCTCGCTGCCGAAAGCTCCAAAGCCGTGGCTCGCAGTACAGACGACGGCCGCATTTTCATTCCGCAATGCGGCGGTGAGATTTCGGCGGGACGCGTCAGACCCGAAGAGGGTTTGCGTATCCACGCCGAGCCGATCGCGTGCGTGCATAGCGAGCGGTTTTGCCAGGTATTCGCGGCTGTAATAAGTCGGATCGGAGGGACCGCCGTCAGTCGCGAAAAAGACCGCTTTCCTCGCGGAAAGGTCCACCTGTGGAGCGGCGCGCCGGCACGCTTTTTTGACGTAGCTCTCATAGTCTTCGACTTCATCAAATTCTATCCGCCCCACTGCCGCCGTTACATCGAGATACGACTGCAATTCGAAAGGCAGCCACTCCGGGCTGCCGACCAGCAGGAAATAATACGGTCGCGACTTCCCCGCGAGTGTTGCATATTCCTCCTCAAGCCAGTCGTTCCACTCGGCAGCAGCTCGTCCATCAAAAAGGAGCGGCTCACGCGGTTTCGCCATTCCGCGCTCGCGTGCCAGCGGTTCCATAGCGTCTATCAAGTCATGACGCTGCGGGTCATCGGCGTGAATTACGTAGGTCCACCCGGCGCGAACCGGATCGCCGCGATCATCGATAGCCCGCTCGATTTCCCCGCGAAACGCGGCTCCTCGGGAAGTTGTGACGACCAGCTCTTTCATTCCACTGAAGTCGCGCGCGAAGCCGCGCATGAGCAAATCGGTGAACGCCTCAGCCTCGATTGGTGCCAACAGCGGCTTGCCGGACGGGTAGTTGAGGAGCGGAAGGTAAAATTTCACGGCAACTCTTCGCCTCGTGAATCAAAGACCGCAGAGTGCGGCTTGCCAGACTGCGTGCGCAACCTCGGGGCGCGCGATATCATTGTGCGCGCCGGAGAACCCGCTGCCTTCGCAGATGTAAGAGCTGGCTTCGAGGTTGTGCATGGTTTGAGACTGAAAATCGTAAGCCTCGTCCAACGCTCGCAGCGGCTGATCTCGGCAGGCGATGTGCCGGCCGCGCGCGCCGAACGCCCCAAGGGCGCCATATTTTGGCCATTGGCCAGGCGCAAACGTGACCTGGCCCGCTGCGCCGGCCGCGATCGGGTAAAGTTTGCCGACCGCTGTGTCGTAGCGCGACTGGGTCATCAACAGCGGGCCCCGCACTTTGTTTTCGGCGACGATTTCGCGGAAGTAACCGGCTCCGCCGGCGTCGGGCACTTCCGTGCAGAATGACCAGATCGATAGCGCGCCCTGGATCAAAGTCATTGAATCTACCGGCAGTGGCGCGCCAGCCGTTCCTGCAGACCCCTTCAGCATGGCCGAAACGACGATGCACCCGAAGCTGTGTCCGATAAGGTGAAAGCGAACTCCGCTGGCCGCGCCCGCATCCTGCAAACCGCGCAGCAGGCGGCTGCCCGCAGCCTCGCCGATTCGGCGTCCGCGATCCTTCATTGCCCAGAACGAAAGCTGCCGCAGCGGCGCGAGCAAGGCGTCGCCGGATGAGGAACCTCCGAAACTGCGTTGCACCATCGCGCCCCGCGCTCGATACGCGCGGTCTGGATCGAATGGCTCCCGGTCATCACCGGGTGCGGCGGCCGGGCCTTCCGCACCGAGAGCTGCCTCCCGGTCGAGCTGCACGTATGCGTTCCGGACATCTTCAGGCAGTTCGTTCGCGCGCGGCGCGGCTTGGGCAGCGGTTATGATCACTCGTAGCGCCTCACGGGCGGCGGGCGTTTGGCTCAAACGTGCGGCGTAAATGTCGATCAAGTCCTCGATCGATTTCGACGGGGGCTGTGTTGCTGCAAAGGCAGGGCCCACTCGCCCGAGCGCTTCGTCGCCGAAAGGCAGACTGGGCCAATGGAACCCGACTACCAATGGTGAGAAGGATCGTCGTTTTTCATGGAACTGTTCGCGATCTGCCTTGCAGGCGAGCATTGCACCGATCCAGCGATTATACTGTTCCCGAGCAGCGGCCAGATCGCCTTTCCAGCCATGACTGACGATGAAAACATCGGTAATGCCCGTCTCAGCGATCGCGTTTTGCAGGCGCTCGCTCATCAATCCGTCGGGATCATCCACGCGCTCCTTCCCGTCTTTATCGAAGGCGATCAGGTTATAGGAAAACGACTCTTCGGGAATACTAACAATCGGCATCAGCGCACTCGTTCCCAATACTTCTGGGAGCCGCCGTTTGGGAACAATAGCTCCCGCGCATGAACTTCGTACGACAGCACGCTCTCGCTGCCGTCGTCAAACGTCAGCACTAGCGTTTGTTCCCGGGATTGCCATGTTCCCTCCAGCCGAGCGCTTGTTGTTTCCCCCATTCCGCTGGCTGAATGTGACCATCGGGCAAAACGGCCTTCGCCGTCCAGCACGAGGTGGGTGTCAGTCACCAAGCTGAAACCGCCGCTCGACATCACGTTGGTATGGCGCCAATGACCCACGAGATGGGGATCATGTTCCATGCGACTTTGGGCAGGCGGCGCCTCCGTTGCGCCGGCGCGAGCAAGCAGATCGGCCACTTCGTCATCGCTGACGGTGGGCGCCGTCGAAGCTTCATGGGCCGTTCGTTCCGCCGAGTCAGCCATCGCGCCGAGCACCCGCGACATTGCACCTTCCATTTCTGCGAGCTGCTGCATCTTCGGTTTAAGTGCGTCGAATAACTCCTTTCGGCTTTTTCCAGCCGGTGAGGCGCCGGGTGGCGTCGCCCGCGGCGCTGCCGCTTCTGGCGTTGATTTCACCTGAAGCTCGCCACAACGTACGCACACGCGCACGGGCTGGTTGGTCTCAGAGTGAAATTGCCAGTCTCCCCATTGATGTTCTACACGCTGTTTGATTCCATCAGCCTTGCAGCGGCTGCACTGCTCGATCTGTGTGCAGGCCTCAGCACCCACATACCGCCATCGATTCATCACGTGCTTCGTCGGGGCCGCCTGCACGGCGCGGCAGCGAGCGCAGGTCTGCACCTGTTCGCAGCTCTCTTCACGCTTGTAGGTCGCTGCCCCCCATGCGTGAACAAGCCGTTGTTCTTCGATCTTGCAGCGTCCGCAGGTACGCGTCTGATCGCACGAACCCTCGTTTACAAACACCCACTCCGCCCAGACATGTTCCACCTTTTGTTGCTCAGCACCGCACCGGATGCAGGTGCGCGTGAAGGAGCACTCTGTCGGTGAAACGGACTTCCACTCGCCCTCGTGCAATCCGATGAGACATTTGCCCTTGTTCAGGAGGTCCTTGATTTTCACTGTGTTCTTCCGGTCGCGAAGGGAAATAAAGGCTATTGCCCACTCGGGCGGGTGACAAGGATATGTTTTTGGATCAGCGTCGCAGTCAGGCGGCCCGAAACCGGTCTCGCCATGATCTCGACGTCCTCGTGGTTGGAAAATCTCCACCTCGGCGACGCGTTCGTGAAAGTCTTCCTGCGTTTGATCGCAAATGCCCGGCATAATAGTTTCAATTGATGACTTCGCCCTCACTGGATTATTACGAAATCGAGGAGTTGCTCACTGATGACGAGCGCCGGGCCCGAGACCGGGCGTGTCGCTTCGTCCAGGAGGAAGTCACAAAGGAGATTATCCCGTGCCATCGCGCGGCCAAATTTCCGGACCATCTGATTCCGCGGATGGGCGCGCTGCGTTTTTACGCGCCGTATCTGAACGAACACGGATGCGCGGGCGTAAGCTACACGGCCTATGGGCTAATCATGCAGGAACTGGAACGCGGCGACTCCGGTGTCCGCTCGCTGGCGTCCGTGCAGGGCGCGCTCGCAATTCAGGCCATCCATTCATTCGGCTCGCCGGAGCAGCACGCGCGATGGTTGCCCGGATTGGTGTCGGGCGAGCGCGTGGGTTGCTTCGCGCTAACAGAACATGGACACGGTTCAGACCCGGGTGGGATGGAAACTCGCGCCAAACGCGACGGCGATCATTACATTTTGAACGGCAGCAAATGCTGGATCGGCAATGCATCTATCGCGCATGTCAAAGTTGTTTGGGCGAAAGATGACGACGGCCATGTCGGCGGATTCGTGGTTGAGAAGGACACGCCGGGATTTCGCGCGCGTGATATCGAGGGGAAATTCAGTCTTCGCATGTCGCGCACGTCGGAGTGCTGGTTCGAGAATTGCCGGATACCCGCGGAGAACCGCCTGCCAAACGCGTCCGAGCTTCGAGCGCCGTTGTCGTGCCTCTCGTATGCGCGTGTTGGAATTGCGTGGGGCGTCATTGGCGCGGCGATTGATTGCTACGAAACAACGCTGGCTTACGCAAAAGCGCGCGAACAATTCGGTCGCCCCATTGGCAGCTTCCAACTCGTGCAACAAAAACTTGTCTGGATGGCGCAGGAAATCACCAAGGCGCAGTTACTGGCGCTGCGTCTTACGCGTCTGATGGAAGGGGGCTCGGCGCGCCCTGCGCAGATTTCCCTGGCGAAACGCAACAATGTTTGGATGGCGCTGCAATGCGCGCGCAAGGCGCGCGACATCCTCGGCGCTGCAGGAATTACCGATCAATATTCCCCGATTCGGCATCTTATGAATCTGGAGAGCGTCTTCACGTACGAAGGCACACACGACATCCACACGTTGATTATCGGGCGCGATCTTACGGGCTTGAATGCCTTCGGCGGATGAGGTGTCTGGGGAGCGCACGCGCCCCCGCGTGCCGTCGATGGCGCCCCGCCATCGTGAACTTTCGTTTAAAATGTTTCGGCGAGGGCGCCGAAATGTGCACGCGGGGCGCGGGCGCTCCCCAGATTAGCGATGCGAAGTCCAAGTAATCCTGCGCGATCCTTCGACTTCGCTCAGGATGACGTGGCCTGGAAATCGGTTAAGCTAAAACATGAGTGAGTCTGTTTACATTCTCGGCGGCGGGCGCACGGATTTTAAGCGCAACCTGAAGAAGGAAGGCAAGACCATCCGGCACGTTATTATCGAGGCCGGCAAAAAGGCGATCGACGACGCGAAGATTGATCCGGGTGAAATTCAGGCGGGCGCGGTTGGGAATTTTAACGCGGGCCAGTTCACGAAACAATTGCAACTCGGCGCGTTTATTCCGGAGATCGATCCGAAATTGCGCGGTATTCCCACAATGCACACCGAAGCAGCATGCGCGTCCGGGGCGTTATCGGTGTTGTTAGGCGCGGAATGGATCATAGGCGGATTTTATGACGTTGTGCTGGTCGTCGGCGCGGAACAGCAGAAAACGATGTCGGCGCTTGACGGTTCTGATGTGCTCGGTGCGGCTGCCGACTATCACAATGAAAAGCCGGAGTACGGCGATTTCATGTTCCCGAAATTGTTCGGGCGCATCGCGCAGATTTATATCGAGAAATATGGCGCGACCGAGGCGGATCTGGCACTTGTGGCGTGGAAAAATTATGCGCACGCGAAATTGAATCCGCTCGCCCAAATGCGCGACGCAGATCTCACTCTCGATTCCGCATCGCAGGTTTCGGATAAGAACCCGCACGTGGCGCCGCCGCTTAAAGTCTCCGATTGCTCGCAGATCACGGACGGCGCGGCATCGGTTGTCCTCGTTTCCGGGAGATATCTGGACAAAATCGGCCGTGACAAAAGCAAAACTGTCCGGCTGTTTGGCTACGGTCACACGACTGATTATCTACCGCTCGACAAGAAGGATGCGCCAACGTTTTCGACGGCACGCAAAGCTGCGGAGAAAGCTTTCCGAATGGCGAACCTGACGCCGCGGGATCTCCACGGCGCCGACGTTCACGATTGTTTTTCCATCACAGAAATCGTGGCCTACGAAATTCTCGGTCTCGCCGAGCCGGGCAAAGGGGTCGACCTTGTGAAAAGCGGCGCGACGACGCTACCGCAGGTGCGTCCGGAAAAATCCAAAGCGCCGTTCCAAATTCCGGTAAACGCGGGTGGCGGTCTGATCGGTGACGGTCATCCTGTCGGCGCGACCGGCGTTCGGCAGGTGTTCGAATCCTACCAACAGCTGACCGAACAAGCCGGCGCGCGCCAGATCGAAAACGCGAAACGGTTTCTCACGTTCAATATGGGTGGTAGCCTAACGACTTCGGTCGCGATGCTCTGGGGCCGCGATTGATCCGACATTGAATTTCGTGCGAAGCGGTTTGGAGTGTGCACGCGTCCTCCCGTCGCTTTGTTCGTAGTGTTCGGTGGACGCTTTTTCGGAGTCATCAAGTCCGAAGTGCAGGTTACACACGTTTCCTAAATGTGACCTCGCTTGCAATTGAAGAACTTCCCGCTGTGGTAAAGGCCGACGTCGAGGCCTTCCTCGAGAACCATCCGCGAAGTCCCGCAGCACGGTTACGGCCGCGGATGGGAATGGTCGACGATACTTGGCTGGCCTTTATTGGACCGAAGGTGCGAAAAGGTGCGAGCGGTCTGGGACCGACACCCTGTGACGCCTTGGAGGATTTCAACCTGCGTTTCATGGAACCGCTCATTTCTCGAAATGGCTCCGAGCAGGAATAGGCGACGAAGCTAAAGATTCAGATGAAAGTTCCATTCACACTTGGAGAAGTTGGCCACTTTGGTCTGGCGGTGCGCGATCCGAAGAAGAGCGCGAAGTGGTTCGAGCGCGCTTTGGGTTTGCGGAAGGAATTTGAATTCGAAAATGGCGTGGCGGTTGGAAACGACTATGTCACGATCGCGTTGTTTAAAGGAAAGCCGTCCCCGGAAACGATTGATCACATGTCGTTTCATCTACCGGACATCGCGACGCTGCGAAAAGCGTTAGCTCATCTGAAGAGTATCGGCGTCGATATTGAAGATCCAGGCGACGAAATCGCTCCCGAAGCCCCGGGCTCGAAAAACATGGGCCTGTGGTTCCATGATCCCGATGGTTACCGCTGGGAGCTAAGCGTGCTCGGCGGAAAATAGATGCTCAAGGAGTGACGGCTTTCCAGCCCTCATTTTGTTTTTTCGACGGATTTGGATGTCGTCATTTCTTGAAGAGTGATCGGGATTGCTGACTTTGCGTCAGTGTCGGCACGAATGAAAAGCTCCACGATCACCGTTGCTCAGAGTAACGCCTTTGTAACGACTCTTGATCTGTCACCCATAGCAAGTGGCGCACTGACTGGACTGCGCTTTGCTGTTAAAGACACAATCGATGTAGCCGGTTTCAAAACCGGTTGCGGTAATCCGACGTGGCGCGATACCCATCACGCCGCAGTAGCCCACGCTGTGTGCGTCGAGCAACTTTTGGGCGCGGGTGCCCGTTGCCTCGGCAAAACCATTTCGGACGAGTTGGCTTTCAGCCTTCTGGGTGAGAATCACTTTTACGGCACGCCTCTCAACGCACACGCGCCGGATCGCGTGCCGGGTGGGTCGTCGAGCGGATCGGCTTCCGCGATTGCGTGCGGGTTGGTGGATTTTGCGTTGGGAACGGATACAGGCGGCTCTACCCGCGTTCCCGCGAGCAATTGCGGAATTTGGGGCTTCCGGCCGTCGCACGACTCTGTATCGGTTGCCGGCGTGAATCCGCTAGCGCCATCGTTCGACACCGTCGGTGTCCTCGCGCGGAGTGCTGATGTACTGGCAAAGGTGGGACTCGTTCTATTGGCCGACGCACCGGTGTCTACGAGCAAACCCGCGACGATTTATTTAATCCGAGACGCTTTCGCCCTTGCCGACGCCGACGTTCAGGGAGCCTTATCGGAGCCGAAGCGGCGGATACGCGAAATATTCGGGGGCGCCATGCGGGATTCATCGTTGCAGGAGCTGGTTGCTGATGACGCTGGACACAGCTTCGCGAAATGGGTCGACACCTTCTGTGTGATCCAATGGGCGGAGATCAAGAATTCCCTGGGAGCGTGGATCGCGAACGCCAAGCCGGAATTTGGTCCCGAAATCGCCGCCAGTTTTCAATTGGTGGACCAACTCGACCACCGACGCGTCGCGGAGGCAGTGCAACGACGCGAACAATATTTTCGAAGTTTGCACGAGTTTCTCGGAGCGCACGATCTCCTGTGCGTCCCAACAACAGCCGCACTCGCTCCCCGCAAGGGCGATCCACCCAGCCGCAGTTCGAGTGGAAGCGGCTATTATCCTCGCACATTATCGCTGACGAGCGTTGCAGGGATGGCCCGGTTGCCGCAAGTGTCGCTCCCAATAGCCGATGCCGGCGGCGTACCAGTGGGGTTGTCGCTACTCGCGAGGCGTGGACAGGACTCATTCTTGTTACAAGTGGCGGAGACGATTGAGAAACAAGTCTGCGTCTGAACGGCTTGTCGACGGCCCGTCACATCGCCCAGCCGAACCGTTCATTAACGTGCGTAGCGCACGGCCAGGTGCCTACATTGACACGATATTTGAGGGTCTTAACTTTTTCGTCCACCACAAAATGAACACTTTTGCCTCCGAGAATGGGGACGGAAAAAACTTCGTTTCGCACACGCCGGGATATTGGTCAGATGCGTCGCCGCTACTCTGGGACGATTGGAAATGGCAGTTCAAAAACAGGGTTACCACCCTCGCGCAACTCGAGAAACATCTGAAGCTGAGCGCCGAAGAGCGTAGCGGCGTTTTGCTGTCCGGCGACAAACTCGCGCTGGCCGTTACCCCACACTTTTTTAACCTGCTGCCCGCAAACAATCCGGATGACCCGATCAGGCGCCAGGTCGTTCCGCGAATCGAAGAAACGTGGACCTCGCCTTACGATATGGCAGACCCCTGCGGCGAAGATTCGCACATGTCGGTGCCGGGTCTGGTGCATCGCTATCCCGATCGTGTCCTATTCCTGGTAACGGATCGTTGTGCGAGTTACTGCCGCTATTGCACCCGGAGTCGAGTCGTTAGCGGAGTTGGCGAACAGGAACTGCACACCAATTTCGAGGAGGCGTTCCGTTATCTTGAAGCACACACCGAAGTGCGCGATGTGCTTTTGAGTGGTGGCGACGCTTTGATTTTCAGCGATGACAGGCTCGAGAAGCTATTGTCGCGGTTGCGCAGTATCAGGCACATCGAATTTCTGCGGATCGGCACGCGGGTACCGATTTTCCTACCGCAACGGATCACGCCTGAGTTATGCGTCATGCTGGCCAAATATCATCCGCTCTGGATGAGCGTGCACGTCAATCATCCGCGCGAGCTCACAATCGAGGTAAAGCACGCGCTGGAGCGTCTCGCCAACGCCGGCATCCCACTGGGCAACCAGAGTGTGTTACTCGCGGGCGTCAATGATGACATTGACACGATGAAAACTCTCGTGCACAAGCTGCTGATGTGCCGGGTCCGCCCCTATTACATTTACCAGTGCGACCTGATCAATGGCTCCTCACACCTGCGCACGTCGGTTGCCAAAGGTATCGAGATCATCGAGGGGCTGCGCGGTCACACCACAGGTTACGCCGTGCCGCAATTTGTCATCGACGCTCCCGGCGGCGGCGGCAAAGTGCCGATCAATCCCGGTTACATTCTCTATCACGACAACGAAAAAATCGTGATCCGGAATTACGAAGGGAAAATCTTCGAGTACCCCGAGACTGGGAACGAGAACGTGCAGTTCGCGCCGCAGCGCGAGTACCACGACGAGTATCTCTACTCGTGATTCGTTGAACTGTTAAAGCGCTAAACCGGGAACAGAGGCTGTCATTCCGACTGATGAAGTCGAGGAGCCTCCGAACGGGTAGCCAAGCGCATCTTGCGTTTCATTGCTGCTCTTCGGGTGCGGACGGTTTCACGTCGCCTCTGGTGTAATTTCTTTTCATCTCGAGTGTTGCGTTAATTTTACGCTTGCGTATTAAAGATCGCGGCGTGTAAAGTCCCGCACTTTCGTTCTTCTCCACACCCCTTTCAGCCTTATGAACCAACGGTTAATCTCGGAAATCGGCCGCACCCAACGGCTTGAGATCATCAACTCACTCAAGCGCACCAAAGGCATGTCTGTTAACGAGCTCGTGGAAAAAATGGGCATGAGCTATATGGGCATCAAACAGCATTGCATTACCCTGCATCGGGACGGGTATTTGGATACATGGCGGCGTCCGCAAAAAATGGGCAGACCGGAGATGGTCTATCGACTTACGCGCCGGACGCATGATCTTTTTCATGCCGACAGCCACCAATTCACGCTGGACTTATTGAAGGCAGCCGATGAGATCTACGGACCGAACGCGCCGGAGAAGTTGCTTTACAGCGTTTTTAAAAAGAAGACGGCGGCGCTGAAAGCCAAGGCGAAAGGCGAAACAGTCGTGGAACGGGCGAAGTGGCTTGCGCAGGTCCGCGATGCTGAAGGTTACATGGCGGAGTTGATCGACAACGAGAAAGACGGCGGCCCTCAAATTCTTGAGTGCCATTCCCCGATTCTCAACATGCTGGAACGGTACCCGATTATCGGCCGGTTCGAGCAGGACATGTTCGAAGCCGTGCTGGGTACCCGGGTTCGCCGCGAAGTGACTCGTAACTCAGGTCTGTACGAGTGCGCGTTTTACTTCCAGGCGTAACTAATTCGCAGTAATAGCCTAGCTTTCAGCTGAACGCTGCGCGGTCGCGCCCCAGTTCGCCGCGCCATCGGCGAACAATCGGATTTATCCTTTCGCTCGAGGTGAATCTCGGTTGATTGGTGGCGCATGACCCGGGCGTTTCCATCGGTGGTGATCGACAACGTGCAGCCGTTGATTGATTGCGGCCGTTCGCCGATCAAGCGCATCGTGGGCGAAGATCTGGTAGTCGAAGCCGACATTTTCAAGGATGGCCACGACGTTGTTGCGGCAGTTCTGAACTGGCGTGTTGTTGGCAAGCGGGCGTGGCGGGAAACGCCGATGATTTTTGTTGATAATGATCGCTGGCGCGGCGTGTGCACGCTGTACGATCAGGCCATTCACGAATACACAGTCCAAGCCTGGACAGACACATTCCGCAGTTGGCAGCAAGAGTTCGCAAAAAAGTTCGAGGGCGGAATTTCCGATCTGCGCAGTGAAGCGTTGGAAGGCGCCGCCATGGTGAAAGCGGCTGCCAGCCGCGCGCATAACTCCGCCGATGCCGCGCGTCTGCGCGAATTTGCCGAGCAAATCGTCACCGGCGCGAATTCAGAGATTTACGCCATCGCGCGATCCGGCGAACTGGAAGTGCTAATGGCGACGTACCCGGATCGCGCGGATGCCACGCAATACGAGCCGACTCCCCGCGTCGTGGTAGATCGGCTGGCGGCGTTGTTCGGCGCGTGGTATGAATTTTTCCCGCGTTCGGCAGAAGGCTGCGGCGATCGCGGATCGACGTTCCGCGATTGTTTGGCGCGAGTGGACGACGCAAAGGCTATGGGCTTTGACGTCATTTATTTTCCACCCATTCATCCGATCGGTCACACCAATCGCAAAGGCAGAAACAACGCGATCACCTCCGAGCCGGGCGATCCGGGTGTGCCGTGGGCGATCGGTAGCGAGGCCGGCGGACATAAGGCAGTGGAGCCGTCGTTAGGCACAGTCGAGGATTTTGATTGGCTCCAAAAGGAGGTCCGCAAGCGCGGAATGGAAATCGCCCTCGATTTCGCCATCAACTGCTCGCCAGATCATCCGTACGTCAAGGAGCATCCAGACTGGTTCTACAAACGTCCCGACGGCACGATCAAATACGCCGAGAACCCGCCGAAAAAATATGAGGACATTTAT
>JBKPBJ010000213.1:0-11478 GCA_046726875.1 Verrucomicrobiota bacterium | reverse complement strand
TAATCGAGAAATTCGGGATACGACAGTCCGGTGTATCCACTTTCGCCGCGCGTTGTGGCGTTCAACGCAAACATACGGTCCTGGTGCGCGACCAGCGGATAGGGGCGGATCAAAATTCCTTCGATCCAACTCAAAACGGCTGCGTTGGTGCCGATGCCCAACGTCAAGCAAAGGATAGCCAGTATGGAAAAGCCCGGACTGCGCCGAAGCATCCGAAAACCGAAGCGAAGGTCCTGGAGAAAAGTCTGCACTTTAACGCTCCGTTTCGAGTTTCACTGTTTTTCGGGCATTCATTCGCACCGAAGGGCTTCAACTGGATCCAACTTCATCGCGCCGCGCGCGGGCAGGTAACAGGCAAACAATGCGACCAGGCCGAGAAGAAGAGAAACGATGCTGAACGTGGCAGCATCTGTGGGGCTCAAATCAAAAAGTAAACTCACCAGAAGTCGAGTTGCGCTCCAGGCCGCAACCAATCCGATGATGACGCCGAACAAAGTGAGTTTCATACCGTCACCGAGAATTAGCGCGAGGACATGCTTTCGTTGGGCGCCGAGCGCAACCCGCAACCCAATTTCACCTGTTCGCTGCTTCACTGCGTAGGCCATTACGCCGTAAAGTCCGAGCGCCGCGAGCAACAATCCCGAAAGCGCAAGCGTTCCCATTAAAACTGCACCAAAGCGTTCGGTTACGAGAACGCTGCTCAGAATGGCATTCATTGTCAGAACATTCGAGACGGGTTGATCCGGATCGCATTTACGAATGACCTCTCGTAGCAGCGCAGCTAACGACGCCGGATCCAGACCGGAGCGCACTACCAGATTGAGTGGAAAGTCGTTCTCCACCTGCGCGTAAGGGACGTACCAAACGGGACGGTTGATTCGGTAGTTGAAAAGATCTTCCTTCACATTTTTCACCACACCGACCACCGTCATCCAGGGAAAGGTCTGTCCGGCTCTAACCCGGCGAACACGTTTGCCGATCGGGTCTGTTCCCGGCCAAGCCTGGCCAGCAAACTCCTCGCTCACTACAACAACAGGCAGCGTGTCAGCGCGATCGTTTTTGTCGATTAATCGACCCTTCGTTAGGGTAATGCCCATCGTTTCCAGATATCCCGGAGTGACGACACGATGCGATGTGATTGGCACGTCATTTGGGTTAGGCGGTGGCCGCCCTTCAACCTCGAAGATAGCGTCGTACGCCGTTTCACGTTCGAGCGGAATATTCGTCGTCATTCCAGCGGACACGACGCCGGGAGCATTCCGAACCCGTTCAAGTACTTCATCTGCAAATGCGGCGCGCCGCCGATATTCCGAATATTTCGAAGCCGGCAAGACCATTTTCATGGTCAGGACATTGTGAGCATTGAACCCGAGAGAAACGTGTTGCAGTCGCTGAAAGCTTTGCACCATCAACCCGCCGCAAATCAAAAGTGTGAAAGCAATGGCGATCTCAAACACGATCAGCCTTTTTAACCACCGGCGGCCGGCAGCATCGCCGCCAGTTCGCTGATCACCCTGCTTCATCCGTGGCATCAGCTCATGTGTGCCGGCGTTCTTCAGCGCCGGTAGTAACCCGAAAGCGATACCGGTAAGAACAGTGACACAAAAGGCAAAACCAAGAACTCGTCGATCGATCGAGAAATTGTGGAAGAACGCCGCAAGCGAAATACCTTGGATCGGATTCAGGGCACCGAGAATCGGAAGCAGCCAGTGCGCGAGAAGGAGACCAGCTATCCCGCCAACCAACGCCAAAAGGATGTTCTCCGCAAGAAGTTGCCTGGTAATTCGCCAACGTCCCGCGCCGAGCGCCTGTCGCAGCAAAAGTTCTCGTTCGCGCGTGACTCCGCGGGCCAATTGCAGATTGGCCACATTCGCGCAACAAATCAGCAACAGGAATCCGACACCGGCCATTAGCGCGAACAGCGCCTTACGCACTCGACCTTCCATGTCGCCGAGCAAATCCTGGCGAAATGCGACCGCTTTTACTGTCCACCCGCGGCGGAAATTCGGATACTCTTGCTCGAGTTGACGCGCGATAGCCTTTAGTTCTGCATCGGCTTGTTGCAGGCTGACGCCTAGCCGCAGCCGCGCAACGATCGTGTTGTTTGTCGCGGCGCGCTCGACCAAAGGCAAAGTATCAATGTCCACCTGCAACGGGACCCAGACATCGGCGATGTCTGGAAGATCGAACCCTGGAGGCATCACGCCCACGATATTGTAAGCTCGTCCGTCGAGAGTCAGTGATTGAGTGACAACGTTTGCCTTGCCTCCAAAATGTTTCTGCCAAAGCCCATAGCTTATCAACGCCACAGGCGGTCCATCCGATCGATCCTCGTCGGCTGAAAACAAGCGGCCGAGCGCGGGTTTTGTGCCCAATGTCGACAGGTAACTCGCCATTACTGTTGCGCCGCGGAGGCGTTCCGGCTCTCCTCGGCCAGTAAAAGTGAACGAACGTGCCGTAGCGACGCCGCTGCTGGCGAAACAATGAGCCCGATCCCGATAGGCGGCGTACTCCAGGAATGGCGAACCGAAAGGATCAAACCCTTCTCGCAAAGTGACTGGGACGATCAGCCGATCGATGTCCTGAACTGGTAACGGCCGAAGCAGAAGTGCGTTGGCGGCACTAAAGATCGCGGTGTTCGCACCAATGCTCAAACCAAGCGCGGCGACGGCGATGGCCGTGTAACTTGGAGACTTCAGCAACATCCGCGCGCCGTAGCGAACGTCCTGCCACAAACCTCCAAACATAAAACCCCAATTTTCTGTTAAGCAGCCATGCGGTCCTCGACGATGCGGCCATCAAACAAGTGCACGGTGCGATCTGCGTGCTGAGCGAAACGCTCGTCGTGTGTAACCATGCAAATCGTGGCGCCGCCCTGATGCAGTTCGCGGAGCAGATGCATGACCGCTTCGCCGTTGTGCGAATCGAGATTGCCGGTTGGCTCGTCGGCAAGCAGAATCGCCGGTCTGCCAGCAAGCGCGCGAGCCACTGCGACGCGCTGCTGCTGACCACCGGAGAGCTGACTCGGCAGATGTTTTGCCCGGTGCGCCATGCCCACGCGCTCCAGCGCTTCAGTCACCAGCGCTTTTCGATCAGCGGCACTCGTACCGCGATACGTGAGCGGTAACTCGACGTTCTCAAAAACGGTGAGATCGCCGATCAAGTTAAAACTTTGAAAGATGAAACCAATTTCGCGATTACGAACGCGCGCCCGCTGGGCGAATGAAAGATTCGCGACCTCGTGCCCTTTCAGCGCGTAACTGCCGTCGGAAGGAGTATCGAGCAGCCCTAGAATCGAAAGCAGGGTGGTCTTGCCGCAACCTGACGGTCCGGCTATGGAAACGTATTCGCCTTCGCGAACATCGAGGTGAATTCCCGAAAGCGCGTGTGTCTCTACCTCATCCGTGAGAAACACCTTTGTGACGCCCGTGAGCCGGATCAACGGAGCGAAACCGTTTCCGTCGAACTCGTTTGTTGATTCCTCTGCAATTACTTCAGTCGATTTCATGTTGTTGGTATTGCTTTGATTGTTTCAAATCGGAAATCAGATTCAGAAATCAGAACTTAGTTCAGTCGAATTCTGTCGTGTGCGTCCCAAGCGCTGGTATCGGAAAGGATCACCTGATCCCCTGGTTGGAGCCCATCTACGATTTGAATAGTGTTCACTGAGCTTTTGCCCAGCTTCACCGGAGTCCGCACAGCTTCCGAAGTGCCGTTGACGATTTTGAACATGCCAACTGTGTTGTTCTCCTGGCCGAATGCCGGACGGCCTACGTAGATCACGTCATCGAGATGTTCGAGCTCGATCGTTCCATCAACGCTGAGATCGGGCCGCGCGCCTTTCGGCAGCGATTCATCGAAAGCCACTTCGACATTCACCGTCCCCTGCTCTACTGCAGGATCAACGCGCGTGACGTGGCCATTCGCAACCCCGTTGCGAGTGTCGATCACGGCTTTCTGACCAATCTGAATATCCTTTGCCTGAGTCTCAGCGATCTTGACCTGCGCTTTCAGCTTCGTCGGGTCGGCGACGCGCGCGAGATTATCGCCGACTTTCATGCGCTGTCCGATTTGCACAGGCAGCTGTTGCAGCACACCCGGCATGCCGGCGCGCACATGTAACGCTTCCACCTGGTCAGCCTTCAACTTGGCGAGTTGTTTGGCTTGATCGACCGCGGCCTGCTTCGACGCTAACTGTGGATCAATCGACTCGTGCGCGAACTGCAACCTCTTTTGTTCGATCTCATTGCGATTCGCCAGTTCGGCCTCTTTTACCTTTGACGTTTTGTACTGTAGCTCGGCGACCAAACCGTTCTTCGCCAACTGATCGTTCGTTTCGCGCTCCATCTTCGCCTGCTCGTAATCTGATTTAACTTTCGCTGTGGTTGCTTCTTGATCGAGCAACTCGCGCTGCAGTGTCGCGCGCAAGGTCGTTAGCTCCGCTTCGGCTGCAGTGGCTTTGGATTCGGCGTCGTGCGCACTTTGTTCCAGCTCAGGACTGGTCATTTCCAAAATCACCGAGTCCGGTTCCACGTGTGTCCCTGGCCAGATATTTATTTTTTCCACACGCCCTTCGGTGTTTGCCGGAATCCAGCGAATGTCTTCAGGAACTAAGGTACCGAGGCCGCGCACCTGTCGCACCATTGGACCGCGTTTGACGGTATCGACCCAGACAGTGGAGCGATCCACGCTCGGCACTGCCGGTTTCAAACGCGAAATTGCAATTGTGGCCAGAATTAGCCCGAGCGCCGAACCAGCGACGATCATGATGCGGCGCTTGCGCTTTTTCGCCGCAACGCCTGTGCGCGGCACGTCCATCGAAGAAAGATTCGGCGCAAAGCCGGCCGGGCGCACAATTCTTTGGTCTGGTGTTTTTCGTTCTGGAATCACTGTTGAATTAAAACTGACCAATTGCCCGGCAAAAATCGGCAAGAGCAGATGCCGCGCTAAATAGCGGCGCCGCTGCGGTAAGGACGATCGCTACAAACAAACATCCTTCGGCGATGAAATCGCGTCGGGCTTGCCGCTGAAAATATTGGTTGCTGATATTGCGAAAGGCCGGGGCCGCATTTTTTTTCGCGCAGCGCGGCTGATATCCGAGGAGCCCTGGCTGATAATGAAATTCAACCAGAGGAAAGCTCCGGCTGTTACGCTGTGTTGGTGAGATCGGTTTCATTGTCTTTTCCTTTGTTGGCAGTCGTTAATGCAATGCCTGTGCCAACTACAAAACGATGTCGTATCACACCACTAATCAGGCGCTTACGTTTCGTTGATGAATCGCAACCGGATGTTTCTCAATTCACTTGTGGGATTTCGCCGTCCCAACTTTGGGACAGCTTTCTGGGGAGCGCACGCGCCTCGCATGCTCTTTGCCGCGCCCTTGCGGCAAAGCCCTCACACGGTCAATTCCTACTGTTAGCCTTTGACCCTTCCCAGCGATTGGCGAGGACGCCAATCGCGGCACGCGAGGCGCGTGCGCTCCCAGAAGCCTATTTCGGCAGACGCAGCAAAGCTTGCGCGCCGTGGTGATCCTCTCGATTCATGACCACCAAAGTGCCGTCGTGAGCTTCGGCAATTTGACGACTCAATGGCAGACCAATTCCAGAGCCATCGGGCTTCGTGGTAAAGAACGGAACAAAGAGATTGGCGGGGTTCATGATACCGGGACCTTCGTCTTTCACAAGGATCTCAACGCAATTTCCTTTCTCACGCCACCCGAGCGTGACATTTCCATGCGTTTCAAGCGCGGCATCGACAGCGTTGTGCACCAGATTGATTAGCGCTTGTTCGATCTGCGCCGCGTCCGCGCGAATCACTGTTTTCGGACCCGACATAACCTGGACCTTGAGCCTGGGCTCCAAATCGACGACACGCTGGATCAGCGGCGCAAGCTCGACATCTTGTTTTTGAGGCGGCGGAAGTTTTGTCAGTCGTGTGTAAGCTTGCAGGAAACGGCTCAGCGAATCGGCGCGCGAGGCGATGGAGTTCAACCCGGAGCTTGCATCCTCTTTCCAGTCCGTTGGCAGAGGCTCACGCCGCAGCAGTGATTCCAAACTGGCGGCAAGTGATTTGATCGGCGCCAATGAGTTGTTCATCTCATGGCCGAGCACTCGCACGAGTCGCTGCCACGCGCGACGCTCCTCTTCGCGAAGCGTGCGACTCAGATCCGTCAACACGAGTAATTCGTGCGGTAAACCCTGTTCGCGAAATGTGCTCCGGCCAATGCCCCAACGGCCTGAACCGCCCGGAAAACTCAAGGTCAGCGGTTCATTGTCGTCCACATGGAAACAACCATGAAGCCCAAGTTCCTGCGCGGTTTTGCCTAACAACTTGTCCATCGGTCGTCCCAGCAAAGTTTCACCAGCGCGATTGATGAGGCGGAGACGCCGTTCGGGATCAAATGTAAAAATTGCGACGTCAATTTCGCTCATGATTGTCCGCAACAGCGCAGTGGCTTCAAAGGCGCCCAGGCGCTGCTGACGCAAGGTTTCGCCAAGCGAATTGACCTCGAGAAGAACTTCACCCAACGCGCTGCTTTCGCGGGCCCCCCGCGCACGAATGGAGTAGTCGCCCTCCCGTAATGCCGCGAGCAGGTTAGAAAGAGTTTGCAACGGGCGAACAGCGTGTTCGCGCGTGCTCCAAATGAATGCAGCCAAGCAGCCAACAATCAGAATCGTAAGCGTCCACTGTACTTTGGAGGTGTGATCGCCGAACCAAAGGAGCGCGAGCGCAACGATGGTTGCAGGCGCGACCGCAACAAACGTAAGCCAGGTAATCTTCCCTTCATAGGAAAGGCCGCGGCGCTTTTTCGTTACGCGATTCATGCCTGTTCGCCGCGTCCGGCTAGCGCACGCGTCTCGCGTGTTGGTTTCGGCGTCGCACCGAAACAATCTTTCGTTATGCACGGCAGCATTGGCCATTCCGAATGTGAAAGACAAGTTCGCGATCGCGAGGACGCGCTTGCCAGCACGCGAGACGCGTGCGCTACCCAATCACAAACCATATTGTTGCAGGCGCCGGTAGAACGCGCTTCTGCTTAAACCGAGTGCCTCTGCGGCCTTGCGCGCGTTACCGTCATTTCGGGCCAACGCTTTTTTAATCAGAAATGCCTCGACTTCTTCGAGACTCATCTCCTCAACATTGCGCGCCTCGGTGCCGCCAGTCGTTAGGCCGAGGTCGGCTGCGCGAATTTGGCGGTCTTTCGTCATCAGCACGGCGCGCTCCACGACGTGATCGAGCTCCCGAATGTTTCCGGGAAACCGATGCTCCAGCAAGCGCTCGCGCGCGCTTTCATCGAACCCGCCAACATGTTTGCGATAACGCTCTGCGTGTTGACGAAGAAAGCTGTTCGCCAGCGGCATGATATCCTCGCGTCGGTCACGCAACGACGGCAATTCGATCTGAATTGTATTGAGGCGAAAAAGCAAATCCTGCCGAAAGCGACCGGCTGCGATTTCGTTCTCCAAATTTGCGTTTGTAGCGGAGATGATTCGCACGTTCGCATGGAATGTTTTTGATGAGCCGACGCGCTCGAAATCGCCTGTCTCGATCACCCGCAAAAGTTTCGCTTGTTGAGCAAGCGGGATGTTCGCGATCTCGTCCATAAACAACGTGCTCTCATCGGCGAGCTCGAAGCGTCCTGCCCGATCCGTCTTTGCGTCAGTGAACGCGCCTTTCACGTGTCCGAACAGTTCGCTCTCAAACAGTGTTTCGGACAACCCGCCCATATTAACGGTGATCATCGTCCGTGCCGCGCGCGGCGACAGAGCGTGAATCGCTCGCGCGATTAAACTTTTGCCCGTGCCGTTTTCGCCGGTAATTAGAACATTCGCATCCGAAGGAGCAACCCGTGAGATCATTTCGATTACCGGCCGCATCGCAGGCGATTGCGCGATCAAATCCGGCATCGTGCCGCGCAGCATTTCGTTCTCCGCTTCAAGCTTCCGCCCACGACGAAGTGCGGCAGCAAGTTCGATCTGCGTCCTTACGATCGCCAGCAGTCGCTGGTTATCCCATGGCTTGGTCACAAAATCGCGCGCGCCGCGTTTCATTGCGTCCACAGCCAGCTCGATCGTTGCCCAGGCCGTCATGACTACGATCGGGAGGGTCGCGTCGATCTCCTGGATCTTGGAAATCGCTGACAAACCTTCCTGGCCCGAAGTCGTGTCGCGCGTGTAATTCAGATCCATGAGCAACAGCGCATACTCCTTCTTTTCCAGCGCGTGAAACACGCCGGCGAGCGACGTGACGCCTTCAGTCTGGTAACCTTCGCTCTTGAGCAAAATGCGGAGTGCTTCGAGCACATCCCGTTGATCGTCCGCAAGAAGAATTCGAGCCACGGCTGAATGTTCTTTCTAGGCCACGGCTCCAAAGGCGAGGCCGAGGCCGTAAGTCACTACAGCAACGATGATGCCAATCCAGGTCATCTCCAGACCCGACGCCCACCACGAGCGGATCGTAATCAGCGACTTCAGCGCCCCCACCACAAAATGCGCAACCAGACTGATGCCGAAGGAAGCGATAACGGCATCGAGGCCGCCCGAGAAAAAGAATGGAATAATCGGGACGAATGCGCCGATTGCCGTGGAAATGCCGGCTGATAAAGCGGCGGTCCATTGGTTCGGAAACCGATGCTCGGACAAGCCGAGCTCGCTTTGCGCCATCGCCTGCACGAATTGTTCGGGTTGTTGCGCCAGGCGCTCCGCCATTTTTTGCGATTCTTCCGGAGTGAATCCCTGCAACTGATAAAAGAGCGACATTTCTTCGATTTCTTCTTCAGGATTCTCTTCCACCTCGGCGCGCTCGCGCGAGATTTCTGCCTCGTACACTTCAGCTTCGCTTTTTGCGGCAAGATACGCGCCTGCACCCATTGACAATGTGGAAGCGAGCATGCCCGCAAGACCGGAGATTAAAATGTAATGCTGCTGATTGTTCGTCGCACCGGCGACGCCCGATACGATTCCAAACACTGCGCCAAGCCCATCATTTGCCCCGTAAATTGCGTCTGCCACCCAACTGCCGCCCCGCCCGTGCCAGCGTTCGCGCTTCAGGATTTTATCCAACGCCGTGCGCGGACTGGCTGGCGGCGCCATTGCGCTGAGCACTCGCGCGTGAGCTTTCTCTTCGATCGCGCTTTTTCGCAGAAATGCCTGAACGTCCTGTTCGCCCGCGAACGCGCGCTCGGCCTGATCGTGAAATTCTGCTTCCTGCCGTTCTTCCGTCGCTTCCATACGGCGAATGGCGATTTCCGCTCCGGCGATCTTGTTCCACCATCGATTTAGACGGCGCGCAATGGTGTCTTCATAAACAGGCGTCTCGGCACCGAGTTCCTTTAGCTTTGCTTCCCAACGCTGCGCATGGCGCTCTTCCGCTTCCGCCATGCGCAAAAGAATGCCTTTGCGTTTTTCGTCGCGCTCTCGTTCCGCGAGATCGCGGTAGGTTTGAGCGGTCTCGATTTCCGCCTGCCAATTGCGCCTTGCGACATCAATCGTTTGCTGGTGATCCCTATGCTCTGGGGCCATGACTGATTAAAGCCCAAGGAGCGGCGGTTTCCAAACCGCCCTTCTTAAAGGCGGCGGACTGGAGACCGCCGCTCCTTGAAGCGTCTCCGCGTTCAATCAGCAGGCTCCAGCGCAGCGCTCAACGCCGGCTCGACGCGCGCTCGTAACTGCTGTGCCGTGATTATGAGTGCCACTGAACCGATGATGAGAGCAGCGGCAACCAGCATGCGCACAGTCACAGTTTCACCGGCGAAAAATGTGCCTAACAAAACGGCCACGATTGGATTCACATACGCGTAAGTGGCGACCTTCGCCGGATCACAATGGCGCAGCAACCAAATGTAAGCGGTGTATCCCACCACAGCTCCGATGATCACCAGATAAACGAATGATCCGACCGACAACATTGAAACAGCACTGGGATGAAACCGCGATAGTTCGCCCGTCGCGACGCCTGCAACCAAAAGCAACATTCCGCCACAGATCATTTGTTGAGCTGCAGTGAGAAAGGGCGACGCCGCGTGTTTTGCTGCGCGCGAGTAAAGCGAGCCCGCCGACCAAATGAAACTTGTGACGAGCAAGATCGATATTCCAATTGCAGGATTTCGCCCGGCTACAGAATGAAAATGCAGACCCGGTCCGAATAAAATTCCCACGCCGAGAAAACCGCCAGCAAGCCCCATCCACATGATCGGGGTCGGTCGGGGCGCCATTCCGGTCGCCCATCCCAACAGCACGATGTAAATGGGCACGATCGCCACGATCAACGCCGCTAATCCCGAATCGATAAATTTTTCGGAGATGGTTACGCCGCCATTGCCGCCGAGCAGCAAACACGCGCCGATGATGAGCGAGGTCCGCCAGTTCCGCCAATTCGATTCACCGATCCGGCCTTCGCAGCCGCTACGGCGGAGTAGGCTGCCTTGTGACCAGGCGATTGCGTACATGATTATTCCCGCCAAAACGAATCGCGCCCCGGCCATCAGAAACGGCGGAATCGTTTCGATAGAAAACTTGATGCCGAGATAAGTCGAGCCCCAGATCAGGTACAGCGCGGCAAACGCAATAACAACGAGCGTTCTTTTCGGCGCGGCCATTGAGGATTGACAATGTCGCATTCGCTACGCAGAGCAACCGCGGACAAGCAGACCCGGGGTGGCTGGAGATCGGTGTAGAAGCGTTTGTGTCAAACGCCTAACCGGCTGATGAAACCCTCGGTGCTCTCCGGGGCGAGCACCGCAAAACGATGGCGGGCTGTCGCTACTGTTTGCGCTTGAAAAGCAATCGATAGAGCAGCAACAGGATCATGGCACCGATGATCGACATGATCCAACCCGCTGGTTGTCCAGGCTTGTACCAGCCGACGGCCTGGCCGATGTAAGTGGCAATAAACGCGCCAGCGATGCCAAGCAGAATTGTGACAATAAAACCACCAGGATCTTTACCCGGCATCAATAGCTTCGCGATTGCGCCAACGACAAGGCCGATAAGAATAGTCGAAAGAATAGCCATAGTGAACCGCGTTGTATCGGATCGATTCGTGCTCGGCAAGGAAATTCATTCCGAAAACTTACTCGAATGCCCCGGCGCTGATCGGGGATAAATGGGAACGGCGCTCGGCGGCCCCACCCCGCGAACTTAAAGTTGGATCACTTGTGCGGAGTGAATGTCTTCGCTTGCGCGAATTTCGCGGAGCAACTCTTCACTGGGGGCGGTGTCGAGATTCAATACCGTAAGGGCGGTACCCCCAGCCTGATTTCGGCTGAGCGACATGGTGGCGATGTTGACGCCATGCTCGCCGAGCAAGGTCCCGATCCGCCCGACCATTCCGGGACGATCCGTGTTTTCCAGCACGAGCACCACGCCCTGCGGTCGAGCTTCGACCGGTCGGCTGTTGATGCTCACAATTCTCGGCGTGGCCCCGAAAAATGCGCCGCCGACTGAAACGGTTTTACCTTCGCCCATCGCTGAGAGTTCG
>JBKPBJ010000212.1:0-4588 GCA_046726875.1 Verrucomicrobiota bacterium | reverse complement strand
CCATCTTCGACGCGCCGGGTGCGGGCACAGCAGCCGGCCAGGGGACGCGAGCCTACGGCATAAACCCGAGTGGGACCATTACGGGACACTTCACTGACTCAGTCAATGCGGCCCATGTCTACGTTCGCTCCAATCAAGGCGTGATTACCGTCTTCGATGCGCCAGGCGCGGGCACGGGGCCCGGTCAGGGCACCTTTGTAACCAGCCCCCTTATCATCAACCCCAACGGGGCGATCGCGGGATGGTCCATTGACTCGGCCCTCGTGAGACACGGTTTCCTGCGGGATAGGAATGGCGTTATCACCACATTCGATGCGCCGGGTGCGGGCACAGGAGCCGGCCAGGGTACGTTTAGCTTCGCAATCAGCCCAGGTGGAGAGATCACAGGATTCTACTTTGACGGAACCAATGCGGTCCACGGTTTCCTGCGGGATGAGGAGGGCGTCATCACCACATTCGATCTTCCGGGCGCGGGCACGGGCCAGGGCCAGGGTACGTTTGGCGGGGGCTTTACTCCGGACGGAACTGTCATGGGAGTCTACGCTGACGCGGACAGTCTGTATCACGGTTTCCTGCTGGATACGAGTGGCGCAGTCACCACGTTCGATGCCCCGGACGCCGGTAACGTCCCAGGTTCATTCCAAGGTACCGTTCCTTGGGGAATCAATACGAATGGGGAGATCACAGGATACTACACGGACGAGACAAATGTGAATCACGGCTTTGTGCGAGACAAGCAGGGCGCCATCGTTGAGTTCGACGTTCCGGGCATGGCGGGCCTGGGCCCCTGGGCGAGCATTGCTCCGAACGGCGCGGTGACCGGCCTTTTCAACGATCCGAACAACGTGGTTCACGGCTTCGTTCGAGAAGCGGCCGGACAGTAACTCCTAGCCGAGCGATGCCGCTACGCACGCGCCATAGTCTTCCTGAATCATCGCCAACGAAAGATTGAACCCGGCACTGACTCTGGTGGAGGTGTAAAACCGCCCATCTTGGATGGGCGGTCCTGTCCAAACAGCGCGCGAAAAAAGAATTTTAGTTTTAATGCGGTAGTGGTGCGAAGCGCTGTAGAGGTGCGACAAGGCATCGACGCGGCGGGCGATGAGCTCTGGCTGGACGCGTCGCCACGATATCGAGTAAACTGCACCGTTATGGCAACGGTTCACGCCGACAGGGCCCCGGCGTCCCGAGCGGAGTCATTGACTCCGCCTCTTGTGCGTGACGCGAATCATGCTGAGCGCAACGAGGCTGCCGCGATTAGCGAGATGATGCCGGAGGTTTACGATGATTTGCGTCGTCTGGCCGAGACCTTTCTGCGGGGCGAACGGACGGCTCATACGCTTCAGCGGACGGCGCTCGTGCACGAGGCTTTCCTTCGCCTGATTGGCGAGGAGAATCTTGTCTGGCGAAATCGTAGTCACTTTATCGGGATTTTCGCGCGGGTGATGCGACAGACGCTGACTAACTATGCGGTCGCGCGACACCGTTTGAAACGTGGCGGCTCGGATCCTCTGAGACTTACTCTCGAATTTTACGAGAGCCGCAAAATTGATGTGACTGCGCTCGACGAGGCGTTGCAGGGGCTCGAAGCTCTGGACGAGCGACAGGCGCGCATCGTCGAACTGCGGTTTTTCGCGGGACTGACGGTTGAGGAAACAGCCGAGTTACTGGAAATTTCGCCGGCCACGGTGAAGCGGGACTGGACCCTGGCGAAAATTTGGCTTCGGCGAGAACTGTCTGCGAATTAGAGATTCAAATTCTCCGTGACCACAAGAACTACCCGATTCCGGCAAGGCAACATCGATCCGCAACACTGGGATCGCTTGAAAACCATCTTGGGCGAAGCGTTAGAACAAGACTCTTCCGCGGCCCGGATTGCCGTGGTGGAGAGACGCTGCGGTCAAGATACGGATTTGCTCGAAGAGGCCGAGTCGCTCCTGGCCGAAGCGGAGGCGCTGCTTAATGAGCGTACCGACAGCTTCGAAGATTGCGCACAGAACGCAGCTTCCACTTTCTGGCCGGAGGGACCGCCGCGCGCCGGAGAGCGCGTGGGGGCGTATGTCATCGTCCGTGAACTTGGCCGCGGTGGGATGGGCACAGTATTCCTGGCAGAGCGGGCTGATGGTCAGTTTGAGAAACAAGTCGCGATCAAAATCCTAAATCGAGGCGCTGATACGGCTGAAATCCTGCGCCGTTTCCGAGCGGAACGCCAGATCCTGGCCAGGCTCGATCATCCGAATATCGCGCGGCTGCTCGATGCAGGCACGACCGACGATGGTCTGCCCTACTTCATCATGGACTACATTGTCGGCGCACCGGTGACTCGCTTTGCAGTCACGCAAAGGCTGTCGACGCATCAACGACTGGAGTTGTTTTTGAAGATCTGCGCCGCGGTGGAGTTTGCGCATCGGAATCTGGTTGTTCATCGCGACATCAAGCCGAGCAACATTGTGGCGAACGCAGAAGGGGAGCCGAAGCTGCTCGATTTTGGGATCGCCAAGATCCTGGCCAAAGACGAAGACGCCGCCCAATCGACTACCGAGGCGCAGCAGCATCTGACACCCATTTGCGCTTCGCCCGAACAGGCGAAGGGAGATCCGATAACCATCGCCACTGACATTTACTCGTTAGGTGCACTGCTCTATGAAATGTTGAGCGGCCAAAGGCCCCACCGTTTTTCCACTGCCCGTCCCACGCGTGAGGAACTGGCCTTAGTGGTGGGTGAGCAAGTTCCGCCGCCGCCCAGTGCGGTTGCTTCTAATGCGCAAACCGCACGGCTGTTGCGCGGTGATCTGGACGCGATCGTTCTGTTCGCGATGCGCAAGGAACCCGGGATGCGTTATGCCACAGTGGCAGATCTCGCGGCTGATATTCGTCGCCATCTCGCGCGAGAGCCGGTTGTCGCGCGTCACCTTACTCTTGGTTATCGCGCGAAGTGTCTGGTCAAGCGAAATGGATCACGTCTCGTGGCGAGCGCGGCTGTTGTGATTGTGTTGGCCGGAGTTTTGTTCGCGTTTTGGGCGCGGTCTCAACAAAATGCCCGTGAGGCGGCGGACATGCGAGCACGGGGAGTCAGTGCACCGGCCTCGGATATTCGAAAAAGTATTGCAGTCCTGCCTTTTCAGAACTTAAGCAGCGATCCGGATAACGCTTATTTCGCCGATGGCATCCAGGAAGAAGTGCTGACGTGTCTCGCTAAGATCGCGGATTTGAAAGTGATTTCGCGCACTTCGACGCAGGGATATCAGAGCGAACCGAGCAATCTTGCTGAAATCGCAAAGCAGCTTGGCGTAGCGAACATCCTTGAGGGTAGCGTTCAAAAAGCGGCCGATCAGGTGAGAGTCAATGTTCACTTGGTTAACGTGCAAACCGGTTCGCAGCTCTGGGCCGAGACGTATGATCGAAAGTTGAGTGATATCTTTAGCGTCGAAAGCGAGATTGCTAAAGGAATCGCGGAGTCGTTGCAAGCGAAGCTGACCGGCCGTGAGGAGCAAGCGCTGGCTGTTAAGGCCACAAATAATCCGCAAGCTTACGATGCCTATCTACGCGGATTGGCCTTTGAAGCACGTGGCAACTACTCGAGCGATGCTCTATTCAAAGCCATCGATTTTTATGACTTGGCGGTGCGGCTTGACCCGAATTTTGCGCTCGCTTGGGCGCGACTTTCCGGTGCGCACGCGCTTCTTTACTCTAATCGCCGCGACACAACTGCCGCTCGCCGCGATGCGGCAAAGCAAGCTTTAGAAAACGCGCAGAAACTGCAACCGAACACGCCCGAAACCCTGCTCTTCACGGGCTATTATCAATATTGGTTGTTGCACGATTACGGACGGGCCAAAGCCACCTTCGATCGGGTCAGCAAAATGTTGCCAAGCAATAGTGAGGTCTTATATGCCCTTGCAGCAATTGCGCGAAGCGAGGGCCATTGGGACGAAAGTATTGCCTATTGGGAACGAGGCCTCGCCCTCAATCCACGGAATACGGCGTTACTAACTGAAGTGGCATTTACATACGCTGCGCTTCGACAATTCCCAGCAGCGCTAAAGCTTTATGATCGAGCACTGGAGATAGTTCCCAATGAGTTGTCACTAATGGCATTAAAAGCCAGCATCTACCAGGCCGAAGGTAATCTGCAAGAAGCCGCTAATTCGCTCGTGCAGGTAAACGCACAAACAAATTCGGACGCAGCAGTTCGAATCAAGCTGACCCAATTGAGGCTTGAAGGAAATCACACTGAGGCCACCCAGTTGGTACAAGCCCGAGAAGCTCGATTGCACCTTGTTTCTGGGATTGAGAAGGGCAGCAAGCAGGTGGGGCTAGCGTTGGCTCAGCGCGTAGCTGGTGACACCGCTCATGCAAAAGCTGACGCTGAACAAGCGCGCAACACACTTGAGTCGCTCAAAAAGGAGCAACCAGACAACGCGTTCGTTGCAGCAGCGCTGGCCGTGGCTTATGCCATGCTCGACGAGAAGGACTCAGCCCTAAACGAAGCGCAGCGTGCGATCATGCTTTTGCCGAGTATCAAAGATCGGCTGTCTGGACCCGCTTTCGAAGAGAACCTGGCGCTAGTTGAGATGATGATTGGCGA
>JBKPBJ010000211.1:0-5099 GCA_046726875.1 Verrucomicrobiota bacterium | reverse complement strand
GGCTGCAAGCCCGCAGAGTTCGCCATCGCCTGCTGCTTCTGCTGCCCCGAACTCCGGAGCGGGCGTTCTGCCCGCCGGCAGCGCAGCGCCAGCGAGTTCACCGGCAGCTACGGCGAAGCCTTAGCAAAAGCTATTGGCCGCCTTGCTACTTGCATTTGCGCGCGAATTTTGGCGGGAACAGCCAGAGAAGTCTTCCTTGCTCACCCTCGGGATCGATATCGATCAACGCCACACCGGCTTTGGAAAGCTTGAGGGAGGCGCCGGTCAACTCGGAGATCACACTCGAAAAGTCCGGCTCGTGGCCGACCAGCATCAAAACTTTTGCGCGATGCCCCTCGAGCACCGTCTTCAACTCTTTCATCCCAAATCCGGGCTCGAGCGCTTCGTCCTGGCGCAACTTTGTTCTAAGCTGTTCCGCGGCAATCTCTGCGGTCTGCAACGCTCGCGGCAGCGGACTGCTTACAATTAAATCCGGCTTCACCTTGAGACGGTTGAGAAACTTCGCGACCTGCCGCAGTTCTTTTTTGCCAAAATCGGTGAGCGGTCGCTCATCATCCGGCCTGGTCCAGCCCGGCCAATCGGCTTCGCCGTGTCTGAGAAAATAGAGTTGCATGGCGACAATAGTTAAAAGGGTTACAACAGTTACAAGGCTAAAACGGAAAGTGTCGGCGTTTGATCCAATTTAACTCTTGTAACTTTTTTAACATTTGTAACCGCTTTAGGTTACTCACAAAATGTTCCACTTTGGCCCGCGCGTGCGCGAGTCGATTTGCCAGAGGCGAACGCCGCCGAGAAATGCGTTTCGATTGTGTCCCAGCTCGACCCCATGCGGCAGTTCGTCCAACTTTTTCGAGCTTCCCCCGCCCAGAACCACATAATCGGCAATCAGCGATTTCTTCAACAATACGACGGCATGAAGGACTTCACGTTTCCACTGTTTTTCGCCAAGCCTTTTCAGTCCAGACTTCCCGAGATAATCCTCGATGATGTGTCCGTTGCCATACGGCAGATCGCCGAGCTCGAGTGGGAGCACGTTGGTTTCCCAAATGAGGGTGGAACCCAGTCCGGTGCCCAATCCGAGAAACAACATCCGCCGGCCGCGATAACTGCCGAGCGCCTGCATCGCCGCGTCATTGATAATGCGTACCGATTTGCCTAACGACTTTGCAAAATTGAATCGTGTCCATCCCGGCCCGAGATGCTTCGGTTCGCTCATGATTGAGCCATTGCGGACCGGTGCCGGGAACCCCATCGAAACCGCGTCGAACGTCCAATCCTGCAACAGCGACTTGAGCTGAGTCACCAGTTCGCGCGGTGTCATTTCCGAGCCGGACTGGAATTTTCGACGTTGCCCGCGCGAAATCATCACCTTCACGTTTGACCCGCCGACATCAATGACGAGGATTTTCTTCTTCGCCCCGTGAGATAACCGGCCGTACGATGGTCTCCCCGATAGTGCGTCGTATCTCACGGGGTGAACTACGTCTCCGGTTTCGTCGCTCCGGGCGCCGCGCTTTCGTCAACGACCGCGATCGGCACCAGCCGGTCCGCTCGCGCCTTCTTCGTAGAGCCACTAAGCTTTTTCATGCGTTCACGCGATACTTCACGAAACTGCCACTGCGCCTGCCGACGCGGTTCTGCGCCTTCTGGCTTTAATCGCCGATACGTGCCGTCCGCCTGCAATTCCCGCGCCTTCACGCGATCGTTCAGCAACGCGGGAATAACGTCATTAATGATTTGATCGCGCAACGCGGGCGTCTCGATCGGGAAAGCCAGCTCGATTCGCCGATAAAAATTGCGCGGCATCCAATCCGCGCTGGAAAGAAAGACCCGTGGCTGCCCGGCATTTTCGAAATAATAGATCCGGCTGTGCTCAAGAAACCGACCAACGATGCTGATGACGCGGATGTTTTCGCTAAGCCCTGGAACTTTCGGACGCAAGCAACAGATCCCGCGCACGACCAGATCAATGGTCACATCTGCGCAGGACGCTTCATAGAGCTTCTCAATGATCTCCTCGTCGACGAGCGAATTCATCTTGGCCACGATGCGGGCCGGCTTGCCTGAGAGCGCGTTGTCGCGCTCCCGCTCGATCAGCTTGATGAACCGACTGTGCATATCGAACGGCGCGACCATCAATTTTTTTAAACCGGGATAACCGGCGAGACCGGTAAGCGTATTGAAAACGGTCGCCACTTCTTCGCTCAATTGCGGTTCGCTGGTGAGGAGACTGAAATCGGTGTAAATGCGCGCCGTCCGCGGATGATAATTTCCCGTCCCGAGATGGATGTAACGCCGGATCTCGTCGGCGTCACGCCGAACGATCAGCATCGCCTTGCAATGCGTCTTGAGACCCACCACACCGTAGATCACGTGCGCGCCGGCTTCTTCCAGGCGTCTCGCCCACTGAATGTTGCTTGCCTCGTCGAAACGCGCGCGCAGCTCGACAATCGCGGTAACCTGTTTTCCTGCGTTGGCCGCGTTGATAAGCGCCTCAACAATGGGCGAGTCACCGCTCGTGCGATACAACGTAATTTTAATTGCAAGAACCTGCGGATCTTTCGCCGCCGTTTCGATTAACTCGACGACTTCATCGAAACTATCGTAAGGATGATGCAGTAACACGTCCTGTCGCCGTAAGACCTCAAAAAAATCCGCGTGTGGCGGCAACGCCGGGTCGCGCGCTGGCTGAAACGGGCGGTCTTTTAGCTTGGCGAACGCGTCGTTTGCAACCAGTGGCGCCAGATGCGTCATCGTCAACGGGCCGTCGAGCTTGTAAGCGTCCGCTCCAGACAGATTGAAAAATTCGAGAAGCAACTCGAGAAAATCTTTGGGACAATCGGCTTCCACTTCCAGCCGCACGGCGTTGCCCCGGCTGGTGCGTCGCAATTCCTGCTCGATTGTGCGCAAAAGGTTCTCCGCTTCCTCATCGTCAATGTAGAGATCGCTGTTGCGAGTGACGCGAAACGCGTGCACGCCGTCCAGGATTAAGCCGGGAAACAATTCGCTGATGTGTTCTTTGATGAGCGATGCCAGGTAAATGTATTCCCACGGCTCGTTGGCACCCGTGCCGCGCGGCATCAGGATAAGCCTTGGCACCACTCGCGGCACCTGAACAATGGCGTGCAGCGGCTGGCCGCGGCGGCGCGTCTTCGCGCGCACCAGCAGATTATGGCTACGATTCAACAGATGCGGGAACGGATGACTGGCGTCCACAGCCAGCGGCGTAAGCATCGGAAAAACTTCGTGCTGAAAATAGCGATGGGCCCATGCTG
This sequence comes from Verrucomicrobiota bacterium, assembly GCA_046726875.1. Lineage (GTDB taxonomy): Bacteria > Verrucomicrobiota > Verrucomicrobiia > Chthoniobacterales > UBA10450 > Udaeobacter. The sequence goes on along the minus strand of JBKPBJ010000211.1, from coordinate 1,824 downwards.
CGCGTTTTGGCGAGAGTTCGCTCATCTCGCGAACGTAAATCCCGTTCTTCGCCAGCTCCGGCAGCAGTTCGTTCTTCCACAGCGCATACTGCATCCCTACAAGCTCGCGCACCGTGTTCTGGATGCGGTCGAACAACTCGGTGGGGCTTAAGCCGTCAGGACCAACATCGCTCGTCTCGCTTTCAATCTGTTGTTTAATCCCGGCTACGCGGATCTCGAAAAACTCATCGAGATTTGAGCTGACAATCGTGAGGAATTTAACCCTCTCGATGAGCGGTTGCGCGGGGTCCTGCGCCTCCTCAAGCACGCGCCGATTGAACGCAAGCCAGCTCAATTCCCGGTTGATGAAATTTTTTGGATCGCGGAAACGTTCCTGCGCGGTTTGGACAACCTGTGGAACAGCGGTGGCGCTGCTCTTCTCTTCGATCCGTGGAGTGGCTTGGGCTTGCGGCATTTTTAACCTTTGCCCGTCAGCCGCCCATACGCAACGCGCGGTCTCAAGCGGACGCTGCCAGAGACTTGTGCCTGATGTCTTCCGCTGCTGCGGCGTAAACGGCGTCCTCGGCAATGTTGGTCGCGTGATCACCTACGCGCTCAAGAGCGCGGGAGATCAAGATCAAATTGAAATACCCGCGCAACTGCTCGCTGTCCTCCATCATCCGTTCTGTAAGCTTCTTGTTTGCCTCGCGATTCATGTCGTCGAGCTGCTTATCGCGGCCGCAGACGGAGTGGGCCAGCTCTACATTTTCCCGGACGTAAGCGTTAATGCTATCCTTGAACATGGTCATCGCGTACGCCTGGATCGGCACGATCAATTGCATTTCGGGCAAGGGCGGATGCCGATTCAACTTGCGCGCGCGTTTGGCGATGTTCGTGGCCTGATCGCCCACGCGCTCGATGTTTGGCGAAAGTTTAATGGCCGAAATCACCCGCCGCAGATCCGAGGCCACCGGTTGGTAACGGAGCAAGATTTCGAATCCGTCCTTGTCGATCTGCTTCTCCAACTGATCGATCTCTTCGTCATCCGCGATCGCGTGTGTGCAGAGATCGTCGTTTCGCTGCAGCAAGCCCTTGAGCGCTCGATCGAGGCTGCGCTCGGCGAGCCCAGCCATCATCAGCAGGTCGTTGCGCAGCGAGGTTAACGCTTCATCGAATGTTCCAAGAATGTGCTTCGGTATCACCATTGTGGTCCTCGCTGTTCATAAAATCGCGGCACGCCGAGCGGCCGCGCCTACAAAATCATCCAAACCTCCCCGTGATGTAGTCTTCCGTCTGTTTCTCGCTGGGGTTGGTGAAAATTTTCGTTGTCGACCCAACCTCGATGAGCCGGCCCATGTAAAAGAACGCGGTAAAATCGGAGACGCGTCCCGCTTGCTGCATGTTGTGCGTGACAATGACAATCGTGTATTGCGTTTTCAGTCCCTGGATCAGCTCCTCGATTTTCGCGGTCGCGATCGGATCGAGCGCCGAGCAGGGCTCGTCCATCAACAGGACTTCCGGTTCGACAGCGAGCGCACGCGCGATACAGAGGCGTTGTTGCTGGCCACCGGAAAGGCTCGTCCCGGATTTGTGCAAATCGTCTTTTACTTCATCCCACAAGGCCGCCATTCTCAATGATTTCTCGAGCCGTTCGTTAAGGAATTTCCGGTCGCTCACACCATTCAAACGGAGGCCGACGATGGTGTTTTCGCCGATCGACATGGTCGGGAACGGATTGGATTTCTGGAACACCATGCCGACGCGCCTGCGCACAACTGCCGGGTCCACACCGCTTGCATAAAGACTTTGGCCGTGAAGGAGTACGCTGCCTTCGATGCGCGCGTG
>JBKPBJ010000210.1:0-4070 GCA_046726875.1 Verrucomicrobiota bacterium | reverse complement strand
GCCGATCTTTAATTATCTGCCGGAATTCGTCGGGTACGATCCTTACATGACACGGTGGCTAACCGAACGCGATCTGCTTGCGCAGCGCACCGGCTGGCCCGCGTTCACCGGAGATCAGCTCGATAGCTTCGGATATGATCGAGCGGAAATATTGCGACGGCTCCGGTTCTTTAAGCCGCGCTACAGCTTGCGCGAGGTGGCGCAGTATTCCAATCCTGGATTTTTTGTGGCCGGCGAAGTTGCGGCGCGTTGTGCAAAGCAGTCGTGGAACGATCTAGTCGAACAGCGCTTGTTCAGGCCCTTGCAGATGTCGCGCTCAGGGACCGTGATCAAAGCTTTGCAAGATCCCAATGCCACGGCAGCACATGCACTCGTTAACGGGAAAGTCGCCGTCGTCGAACCATCAGAACTCGACGTAACAGGTGCGGCCAGTTCCGGCAGTTCTACCGCCGCCGACATGTCAAAACTGATGCTGATGTTTGTGAACAAAGGCACGCACAACGGCAAACAGATTCTGAAGCCGGAGACGGTCGCGGAGATCTTCAAACGCAGCATGGTGTCTGCGATCGATTTCACCGATCTGCCGCCTATCAGCGATGCGACAGGTTTCTATTATGGACTCGGCGTGGGCAGCTATGATTACGCAGGACACCAGATCATTGAGAAAGGCGGTGCTCTCGCTGGTGTACGAACGATCATAATCCTGGTGCCGGACAAAAACGCCGGCATCGTTGTTCTTGCGAACCTCAATCTCACCGCGTTTCCCGAAGCGGTGCGCGCTTATTTTTTGAATCAATTGTTAGGGATCAATCCTGAAGCCGATCAAAAAGAAATCTTGGCGCGGAACGAGCAACTGAAAAAACTGATGGCGCCTCCGCCCGCGCCGAAAAATCCCGGCAAATTCAATGGTCCGCTCCAATCGCTCGTCGGAGTTTACGAAAATGATTATTACGGTCGCTGTGAAATCTTACCGGATGGCAATGGTGTCAAAATCCAATTCGGTCCGGCGAAATATCCCGCCACTTTGAAACACTGGAACAACGGCGCGTTTATGATGCAGTTCCCCGGCGCAACCCAGACTCCTTCAGTCACAACGTTCATGATCGGCGAGGACGGCAACGCCGAGAGCTTTGAAAGCGAATCTCTGGGCGTTTTCACACGCGTGAAGGAAAAGAAGTGAGCGACGCGCAAGTTCAAAAGCGGCGCGATGACGCGTGTGCACTCCCAAAGCTTTCGCGAAACAGAGCACCTGCTTCGATGAATTTCGCACGAAGTGCTTTGGCGATGCGTCGTCGCATCGCTTTCACGATTTGGTTCCTCGCCTAATGCGTTCGCGATGAACTTGAGGATCGAGCTTTCGCTGGAGTTGGATGTTGAATCTTCGAGCTTCGCGCATGCGACCCGTGAGTAAGATGAATATGCAGATCATTGGGTCAGTGGTTTCGGTCTGTACATCATCGGTAATTCTGCTGGGGCCATTTCGGGGTGCCGCGCAGCAAAAATCTCCAGCTTCCGCCGCGGCCAATTTTGCCGGTCTTATCGACATCGGCGCTGGACGCAAAATGTTTCTCGAGTGCCGTGGCTCGGGCAGGCCGACGGTAATTCTCGAGTCCGGTTACAGAAACGATGCCGACATTTGGAGCGCCGAGCTTGAGCCTGGAATGAGCACCATTTTTTCGCGGGTTGCCAAGTTTACTCGTGTTTGCGCTTACGACCGCCCTGGAACTTTTCTCGATGCGGATCACTTGGGCCGGAGCACGCCCGTCCCCATGCCGCGCACGGCACGCGACCTCGTTTCTGATCTTCATGCCCTGCTGCAGGCGGCGCACGTTCCGGGACCATACGTCTTCGCAGCCCATTCGTTTGGCGGCATCTTCGCGCGGTTATACGCCAGCACCTACCCGAACGAGGTTGTTGGAATGGTTCTGGTTGATGCGCTGTCTGAAAAGGTGAGGAGCGGTCTCACCCCCGAACAATGGAAGTTGTATGTGAATTTTGGATTTACCAAGCCGACGCCGGGGCTCGAAAAATATAAAGACATCGAGACGCTCGATGTAAACGCCAGCCTGGATCAGATGGAAAAAGCTGCGGCCACGAAACCGCTGCGTCCCATGCCTCTCTTTGTTCTGATGCAAGGCCAACCGTTCGATCTGAGCCCATGGCAGCCATTACCCGCCGATTTTCCCGGAGCACTGAATAAAGCATGGCACTCAGCCCAGGACGCGCTGGCGACACTTGCACCAAACGCTAAACACAAAATCGCGACCAAGAGCTCGCACTACATTCAAGCCCAGGAACCGCAACTGGTGATTGACGCAATCAAGCAGGTTGTCGAAGCAGTACGCAATCCCTCGACTTGGACGACCGCGCCTTGAGCCGGCTGTGATGGCAAGTCCTAACGAAAAGGCCATTCAATTTTCAAATCACAGGTGGCTCGGATTCTCTAGAGGCGTGTCTGCTTAGCACCAACGGCGCAGCCTCACCTTTAGCCTGCGGCAACGCCGCAGGGATGAATCGAAGATCACGACAAGCGCTGAAAGTGCGAGTCAATGGCGCGGTTCAACATGGTGGCTCGGCTGAACGAGGACCCCGAGGTGGTTTGAGTTGCGCCTTCAGCCCTTCTTCAATGCCAATCATTTCCTGGGGCGTTGCCCCAGGCTGCGCTTGAAGCTGTGCGTCTGGCGCTGAACACAGACCCGAGCTTGATGGAAGCGATTTTCACAGGAGCACTATTTTTCGGATCGCATTTGGAGTTTAGTGGTTCGCAAATACTGTGGCGTTCGTGGCTGGCATTAGCACCTTTGCGGACTCTCCAGACGGAGGCGCAAGCTCCGCGAGCCTTTGTTCCAGCGCATCGCTAGCTCGGTGGTCGTTAGGCGTCGCAGAGCTCCGGCCTCCCATGTTTTGTCGCTTCGCATGACTACTTTCGATTTCACGCCGTCGGAGTTGCGCAAGCTGCGCGCTTTAAAAACGCCAGCCGGCATTCAGAAATTTCTGGACGCCCTGCCTTACAATCTGAGTTACACCGCGCGCTCCCCGAAAAAAGTTCTGCACGATCGCACCGCATCATGTCTCGAGGGCGGAATTTTCGCTGCAGCCGCGCTCCGTGTCCTCGGGTTTCCGCCCTTGATCTTCGATTTGGAAGCGGAACAGGATACCGATCACGTGGTCGCGATTTTCAAAGTGCGAGGCCATTGGGGCGCGGTGGCGAAATCCAATTTCACCGGGTGCCGTTATCGCGAACCGGTCTATCGCAGCCTGCGCGAAGTGGCCATGAGTTATTTTAATACCTACTTCAATCTGCGCGGCGAACGCACCCTGCGGCGGTATTCGCGTCCGGTGAACCTGGCGCGATTCGATGATCTGAACTGGATGACAACGGAAAAACCAATCTGGTTCATCGCCGAATATCTCTGCGAAATCCCGCATATTTCATTGCTAAAACCGGCAATGGAAAAGAACCTCACCCGCGTGGATCGCCGCACCATGTCCGGTGAAATGGTCGGTCATAGAAAAAAATGATTCTGATCAACTGTGCTGGCAGCCGAAACAAATTTTCGCCGAATCGTTAGTTAGATTGTCGCGAGCCGGGCCATGCACCGCGCTTTTATGTGCTTTTACTCGATCCGAAGGAGCATTGCATTTTAGCTAGAGCTATGCCGCGCATCCTGTTCTTGCCCGACCAGCGATATGTTGAAGCTTCCAATTCAGAGAGTGTCCTCTCCGCATCTTTGCGAGCAGGTATCCCCCATACGAATGAATGTGGTGGGAACGCACGATGTTCGACGTGCCGCGTGCTTGTCCTCGACGGTTTGGAGTTTTGTTCTCCACGCAATGAGAAAGAACAGGCGCTTGCCGCGCAATTGCACTTCGGCGAGAGGGTTCGTCTAGCGTGCCAAACTACTATTGTAGGAGACGTGACAATGCGACGGCTCATACTGGACGCAAGGGACGCCGGACTTACGGACCAGAGAAAGGAGACAACAACCCGTGGGTCGGTGGGTGAAGAACGGCAGATCGCTATTCTCTTTGTCGATATACGTGGTTCAACGAGCTTTGCTGAATCGGTT
>JBKPBJ010000209.1:0-3100 GCA_046726875.1 Verrucomicrobiota bacterium | reverse complement strand
ACAAGAGATTTCATGATCGTTAGCCTCCCGTGAAGGGCCGCGGGGTCAAGACCATTTGCAGCGGCGCAACCGTAATGCGCTAAGTTTAGCAAGAATTGGATTGGTAGCTCTTTGTCACGGTTTAACTTCCTGGAAACATGGACAGCTCTCATCACAGGAGCTAGAAAGCATGCGATGATTGGTTGGGAAGTAGTCATTGTTCTCGTTAGCCATTATGCAAACGGACGATCTTTACTCTCTTCCCGACAACTTGCCCGTTCCGAAAGACGATGGCGCGTGTGATCACCTTCGTCGGTCGATAATCCCATCGATTGCTTTGAAGGCTACATCCGGTCTGATGGTCGATTTGTCCAAAGAAGGTCAATCTTGGCTCGTAGTCTATTGCTACCCGCTAACCGGACGCCCTGATCGGAGCCGCCCGGCGGGATCGCCGCGTGGAACGCCATTCCCGGAGCCCGTGAATGTACGCCACAGTCCTGTTCCTATCGCGACCACTACGCCGAGCTTACCGCGCTGGGCGCGACGGTGTATGGCCTGAGCACGCAGCATCCCGAGTATCAAGCGGAGGCCGTTCAGAGGCTTCATCTACCGTTCCCTCTTTTAAGCGATGCGCAGCTCGACTTCACCCGGGCCTTGCGCCTGCCAACTTTCACTTTCGCCGGCGGTGAGCTGATCAAGCGCCTTACCATGATTGTTCGCGCAGGCCGGATTGAAGAGGTGCTTTATCCTTTCTTTCCATCCGATGCAGATCCGGACCGGGTGATTGGATGGTTAACCTCTCATTCCGAGCGAACGCAATGACGCGCGCCGCTGAATTCGGAGCCTAGGCGCTATTCGTGGGAAGGAACCCTCGCGGCCGAGCGACACGATGCCGTCGAGTTCGTGCGGCAGCGATTTGTTAGGCCTTGGCGCGGGCATACCGATCGGCTTCGGAAAAATGAAGCGAGACATAAGGTTGATCGCCGACAACCCAACTATCGTGTGGTATCGGCGGTATGTAGAACAGCTCGCCGGCGCGAAGCTCAAAGACTGTGCCGTCATCGAATGCCGCGGTTGCTGTGCCCGAAAGCACCAGACCAACATGTTCCAGGTGGCATCGAGTGGCACCGACACCCGGCCCGACATGTTCGGACCATTTCCAGCCCGGCTGGTAGATCGCTCGACCGATAACCAGTTTGCCTATTCGGACGGTTTCAAATTTTCCCTTCTCGAACTCCACAATCTCGTCAGGTCGCTCGAATCTTTTCAGAATCACCTCGTTCATTTCATCTCCTTTCGGTCGCGAATCTGCTCATCGTTGTTCCTTCATCAACTTCCGCGCACGACATGAATGTTGAAATGCGGATGGCCGATGACGCCCCAGAGCCGCACCCAGAGCGCGAGAAACATTTCCGTGCCGCGCGAGTTGGTGATGTCGCCAAGATCGACAATGTTCTCGCGTTTCCAGCCGAACCATTCGCAGAGGCGACAGGTGACTTCGCGTTTGGCCACGGCGTCGTATTTTCCAAGGCCGTGGGAATCGGCTGAGACAATAGCGGCGTACTTCCAGACACATCCTCCATGCGGTCTTGCCGTGCGCCTTCTTCCAATTTGGAGCGGCAATACCTCTCGGCATCTTCACAGCGACGATGGTGAGCCGGCTCCAATTCCTCGGAGTCCGAGCGGCTGGCGCGCATATCGCGCTGTTCGGTGGATTGATGGCGGCATTCGACATCGCTATTTCAGCACTCGTCTTGTGGGTGATGGCTTCTCCCGGCATCGCTCACGAACCCGCAGTGCTGCGCGCGTTGTACTACGTCGTGCTTTCCATCGGCGGGGTCGGGTTTTCTGTTCCAATGGGCCTGCTGATCGCAGGCTTGTCGGTTCCCGCGGCAATGATGAAGCTACTTCCAGGTGGCTCGTTATCTTTGGGCTTGCACTTGCCGTGATCGGTGAATTGAGCGCGCTCAGCTTGGTAATTCCTGGCGCGTTGTTTCTCATCACACTTACGCGATTCCCCAGTTTTATCTGGTTGATCGTGGCCGGCTTTAAATTGCCTAAAACCAGAAACAGGATATCCAGCTGAAAGATTACGCGTCGGGCCGGCGTGAAGGGTCGAGTCAGTAACCATCAGTCGCTGGACGTGATTGACACTCCTGATACCGGCGATACGATCGCATCCGTGCCAGAGGAAAAGGCGACGCGAGTGGCCAGTCGATATGACGCAGTCATCGCGACCCTTGTCGGACTCTGCGCTTTGTGTGTTTCCGCTTACACTGCCTACATGCAGCGCCAGCAAGTGCGTGCAGCGGTGTGGCCAATCCTCGAGTTCGATAGCGCCAATGGGCCCATTCACTTCATCCTGGCCAACAAAGGAGTCGGACCGGCGATTATAAAGAATGTGATTGTGAAAGTGGATGGTGAGCCGGTGAGGAATTGGAGGGAGGCCCTCGAGAAAATACTGGGACCTGGGGAGCATCTGGGTTCGGAGAGCGACATGAACGGTCGCGTGTTCGCCGCGGGTGAATCGATGACCGTCTTCACTCCGCACGATCCCGAAAATAAGCCGCTCAATTTCGACAAATCGAACCCGCTCTGGGTGAAGATGAATAAGGACCGTCTGCGCGTGACGGTCGAGATCTGTTACTGCTCGACGCTCGACGAATGTTGGACCTTGCGCGCTGGCGGGTCGACACCCAGCACCACCACCGAGACCCGTCGTTGCCCAACCCCGTCGGCAGTTAGCTTCGAGCAGTGATTAACAATTTCTTGCGAGCTGACATTATTCCTGGGGCTGTGTTCCCCGATTAGGGCTTCCAGACCGCACTCGGGATCCTCGGCACTGAAACGCTCGCTTATTGACGAAGCAGGCGTTTTGCTCAGAGCGTTTGGATCAGCGCCATGATGTTGCCTTCTGTGTCCTTGAACCACGCAGCTTTAGCGCCGCCGGCAGTTGAGATCCCCTTCTCGTCTACATCTGGCGTGTCGTAATTCTCGAATTTCACGCCGCGCCCGATCAGCTCTGCCACCTCCTTTTCGATATCCTCAACCTGCCAGAAGGCTTGGCTCGCTTTCGAGGTGCCGGCGTTGGGCGTCGGATACAGAAAACACGCAGTGCCGT
>JBKPBJ010000208.1:0-18765 GCA_046726875.1 Verrucomicrobiota bacterium | reverse complement strand
GCACGCACAGGCTTGCGCATGTCCGACCTGATGCAGCCGATTGTGTTCTCGAAAAAATTGCAGGCCAAGGTCATTGAGAACAACAGAATCCTTCAGGCGCTCGGTGCGAAGCCCATCAGTTTTCGCGATGTGAACGAAGCGTATCTTGCTGCCGGCGAAAAATTACGGCCTTACGTGACGAACACGGTGGTTTACCTGCACCGTGCGATGGACCGAGATAAACAAATCTTATTCGAAGGTGCGCAGGGGACATTTCTCGATATCGACCACGGCACGTATCCGTATGTGACCTCCTCAAACACCACAGCGGGCGGCGCGTGCACCGGTACCGGGGTGCCTCCACATCGCATGGATCGTGTCGTCGGTGTGATGAAGGCGTACTCGACGCGAGTAGGCGACGGCGCATTACCTACGGAGGACGCACAATTGGCGCAGATGCTTCACAATCTCGGCCGCGAATTTGGCGCCACAACGGGACGCAAACGCCGCTGCGGTTGGTTCGATGCTGTGGCGACTCGTTACGCGGGCATGATCAACGGCATCGACGAGATCGCCATCACTAATCTGGATGGCCTGGATCAGGTCGATCCGATTCGCATTTGTGTTGGCTACCAGCTACACGGAAAACGGTTGGATGTTCCCCCGTGTGACGCAACCCAACTGGCGAACTGCGAACCGGTTTACGAAGAAGTCGCTGGCTGGAACACGTCTATACACACTGCACGCAAATTTTCGCAGCTTCCTTCGGCGGCGAGAAAATATGTCAGATACATCTCCGAACGGACCGGTGCAAAACCGTCAATGGTGAGCGTCGGCCCCGCACGCGGAGAGACGATCATGTTGTGAGCTGGGGCTCGTGTCCTGTCGAAGATTCGACAACTGTTGTTGAAACACAACATAATGACGAATTCCGAATGACGAAGCTCGAAGGAATGACAAATGATTAAATGACCAAGCATTGCGATATTCTTTTGTCATTATTTGTGTGCTTCGGACTTCCGTCCTCACTCGACATTCGTGCTTTGTCATTTCCAGCGTTTGCCTGTCGCTGAGAAATTCCGGAAGTTAAGCGCCGCAACAATGTCTGCGAGCTCTAAAACTGTTCCCCGCCACATCGCGATCATCATGGATGGCAACGGCCGTTGGGCGAAGTCGCGCGGACTGCCTCGCATCAAAGGCCACGAAGCCGGCGCACAGGCCGTTCGAGAATGCGTCGAAGGTTGCGGCGAGTTGAAGGTGGAATATCTCACGCTTTACGCGTTCTCCGCTGAAAACTGGCAGCGCCCCAGAACTGAAATCATCGCGCTGATGCGTTTGCTTGAAAAATTCTTGAAGGAAAAAACGCCGGAATTACTTGAGAAGAATGTGCGCCTTCAAGCCATTGGCCGTTTGACTGATCTGCCCCAGAGCGCCCAGGAACAACTTCACAGGAGCATCGAGCAAACTGCCGGCAACACCGGTCTCACGCTCATCCTGGCACTCAGCTACGGCGGACGGTTGGAGATCATCGACGGCATCAAAAGTCTGCTTCGCGCGATCGAACTGGGGCACATCGACAGGGCGATGATCGATGTGGCGATGTTCAGCAAACATCTTTACACGCGCTACTATCCCGATCCTGACCTTCTTATTCGCACGTCCGGCGAAATGCGGCTCTCGAATTTTCTGCTCTGGCAGACTTCCTACACCGAGATGTACGTCACGCCAAAGCTGTGGCCTGACTTCAAAAAGCAGGATCTCCTCGCCGCAGTCGAAGAATTCGGCTGCCGCCAGCGCCGTTACGGAGCGGTGGAGTAGGCCGCAACGGGGTAGCCGCCTGTTGGTAGGGCGCGCAGTCCTCTGCGCGCCGGTGGTGGCGCTCACGGAGTGATCGCCCTACCAAATTCGTGTTTATTCGTGCGGATTAGTGGTTACAAATGGACAGCGACATGAGATTTGAAGGTCAGGTGGCAGTTGTCACCGGAGCAGGTCGAGGCATTGGACGCGCGATTGCTTTGCGCTTCGCCAGTGAAGGCGCACGTGTGGCATGCGTGAGTCGAACCGAGGAAAACGCAAAAAAAACTGCTGATGAAATCAACACTGTCCGGAATGAATCGGCAAAAGCGTACGCTGTCGATGTCGCAGATCATGCGGCCGTGCAAAAAATAGGGGCTGGGATTCTGGAGGACTTTGGTCGGGCCGATATCCTAGTGAACAACGCGGGTGTGACACGCGATGCGCTTGCGATGCGAATGTCAATTAATGATTGGGATAATGTGATTAACACTAACCTGCGCGGCGCGTTTAGTTTTACACAGGCGTTAGTTCGCGCGATGACCAAACAGCGCAGTGGCCGCATCATCAATATCAGCTCTGTGATCGGTTTGATAGGCAACGCCGGCCAGACAAATTACGCGGCGAGCAAGGCAGGCTTGATAGGGCTAACCAAATCACTCGCGCGCGAGCTGGCCAGTCGCAATATCACAGTCAACGCCGTGGCTCCGGGCTTTGTTATCACCGACATGACCGTCAGGCTATCCGATCAAGTGAAAGACACGATTCACAGCAAAATCCCACTCGGCAGGACGGGAACGCCGGAGGAAATTGCCGCCGCGGTGGCGTTCCTCGCATCGCCGGAAGCCGCTTACATCACCGGCCAGGTGCTGTGTGTCGATGGCGGGATCGTGATGTGAATTTCTGTAGCCGCGGTCTCTGACCGCCGAGCGCGGCCAGGCCTTTAACGATTGAGCCCAATACGCGTCTCACAGACACGCGGCTACAGCTCACGCGCGTTGCACAATCGTAACGCGCCCTGCGGCTACGAGAACTGTAGCGGCTGACACAACAAACTCGTAAACCGTGTTTGCGCCTTCGCCGTAAAGACGTGTCGCGCAAACGCTAAGCGGCAGATGGATGTAATCGAGTCGTGTTACGTGTAAGCGTCCGTCCCGCAATGCAGCTAGATATCCGGGTGGCGCAACTGTACCCGTAGCGCGCGCACGCAAACCACCGTGAACAGCCGCCGCTTGTGCGCCGTATTCAAACGCGTGCACTGCGGACAAGTGCCCCTGGCGGCGCAACGGGTTTGCCGGATCACGGTGGGTATTGCTGGCGCACGCGATCGATCGATCGTCCCACTGCAGGACTTCATCCAATAGGCACATCAGACCGGAGTGGGGAATCAGCGTGCGAATTTCCGCTTTGTAGATCGGCATATTGTTACGCGATGAGTTGCTCAAGCGGTGGCAAGTCTGTGATTCCGAGCGAAGTCGAGAAATCCCGTTGCGTTACCTGACGATGGCGCCACGAGATCCTTCAACTCCGCTGCGCTTCGCTCAGGATGATCGCCTTATCGCTCCAATTTTTTCAACCCGTCAACGAGGCCAAGCCTAATCCCAAAAAGAATAAAAGTTGAACCAATTGTCAGGCGCCAGACGCGCATAATGCTCCAGCCGCGCCACGTAGCGTTTCATCCACGACTGGATCTCTTCGGCGCGACGCTCGCGATTCAACGCGATCTCGTCGGCGAAATGTTCGAAGTAAATGTCGTAGCGGTTTCCACCGCGGTAGAGGCCGAAGAATAAAACGACAGGGCAATGCATCATCGCGGCAAGCAAAATCGGGCCGGCCGGAAACGTGGCAGGAGCGCCCAGGAACTGACAGCGCGTTGTCTTATCAGCGCCGAAAACGCGATCGCCCAACATCCCGAGGAAGCAGCCCGCATCCAGGCTCTCTCTCGCACTGATCAATGTATCGGGTCGGTCAGGTGCGATCACCGTGCCCGCAATCGTGGGATTAAGCGCGTCGAAAAACCGGCTGATATTCTGGTTGTGCGCAGTGTCCATTAACACCTTGAGCGAAAAACCTCCCCGCATTACCGCGAGCGCCCGTAACACCTCGAAGCTGCCCAGGTGACAGCCTAACAAGATGCAGCCCTTGCCGTTTTCGTTTTGGCGCCGCAACGCTTCTTTGCCGTGAATTGCGATGCAGAACCTGTCGAATTCACCGCGCAACAAATAAACGCGATCCAGAATCGTAGCTGCAAAGTAGTAAAAATGATGCAATACGTGCCACCAATGGACTGAACCCCCGCGCGTCCGCTTCAAGAATTCGGAAGACGCCCGACGTGCCGCGTGTGCCGTGATCAGGAAGTAAAAGGTGATCGGACACAACAACAGCCTCGCTACGGGTCGACCGAGCCGCTCCGCGATCCAAGCGATCGCTCCCAGCGAAGCTGGTGTGCCGCGCTCCGGCAAGCTTGACCATTGGAGAGCCGCTTTTCCAACACCGAACGCTTTCGGGGCTGGAAAGCCGCGGCTCCTGTTATTGCAATTTGTCATCACATCGAAGAGTGCTTTGTCCGCAAATAGCGCCGGTGAAAAAATGCGGATAGATCTCGCGGATTCGCTCGATATCCGGCGCAACCTCCGCGCGCGTAAAGCCCGCTCGCGGAAAAGCGCGACGCCACTGCTCCGCAGTCAGAAAGCCGGGGTTTGGACGAATTTCCGGATCTGTTTCCACGTTGGTAAAACTATCCAGAATTTGAAACATTAATTCGGGATAGATCGGTTGGTTTTCGTAAGGCCGCACACATTCCCCGATGACCAGCCAGCCATCCGCCGCAAGCGCGGAGCGTGCCTCGTTCAAGCTAAAGAGAAGATTCTTCGAGATGTGCATCACGTTTACTGCGTAGACGAGATCGAATTCTCCCGACGCGATCCCTTGATCGTTCCACGGCAAATCGAGATCGAGCGTTGTCCATTCCAGCGGGAGGTTCGGGTGCTGAGCAGCTAATTTTCGTTGATTGCAGCGCCGGAAATACGCGTTTGGCTCAGTAACAACATAGCGTTCAAGACGCGGCAAAAGGCCGCGTTCACCAAGCAGTTTTAGCAAAATCTCCGTGGCGCTACCCGTCCCCGCGCCGATTTCGAGGACTCGCATCTTGGGCCGGGAGGAAAGACGATCGGCGGCAGCAGCAGCACCTACCCAGTTGTTTACCGCGTAGGTCAAATTGTCGTTGTGAAAATAATTGAGCCAAAGCGGGACGCCTTGAGGTCCAAGCAGATTTGGATCGCCGCTTTTTTCGCCGGCCGCAACACTCGCGTAAAGGCTTGCTGCGTGGTCCAACAAATCCAGGGTCGCCGCGTTCGCGGTATCGATGTTCAGGGCCAGCACGCGAAGGCGTTTGAGATCGGGTTGCCACGGCGTCTTTCGTAACCGGTACGAGAGGGTCCCGCTGTCACTTTGCATCTCTACGCAGCCGGTTTCGACCAGGCGCGCCAGAATCCAACGTAGCGCAAGCGCGAAGCGCGGCTGAAAACGAAGGAGTTCGCAGAGCTCATCCGCTGATCGCCACGCGCCGAGCTGTTCTGTGAGCTTCAATTGACCTAACAAATCAACAGCCAGTTCAATGCTGTAGCGCTCCATTAATTCGATGCTTTGATACAAGCGTTCACTGAATATCGCTGGCGGAAATTTCTTTAGACACTCGGCCAGCCTCGGGTCGCTCCGCCCGGCTTCAAATTTGTGCGAGTCAAATGCGGCCGCGTTCACGGTCGTAAAATCCGTTTTAGGGTGATCGCACGCAAAAGCGCGCTAGGCGCGAAATGTTTATGAGTTCAAATCCCACACTGTCCCAGCCCCCTAGGGACGATATCTGTGCCATTGAGTAAGATGCGGCTTCTACGGAGCCTGGAATTTTTCTGTCCACGTTTGGGCGATAAACCTGGCGCACATACGGTGCTCTCGCATTCTCGGGACTCATCTATTCGCGAAATCATTCTGCTCCCCAGACGACTTCAAGTCGACCTTCGACTATTACGCGCTCTTCCGCGCGACAGCAAAAACTGATCTCGCCAGCGTTCTTATTCGTCGCGGAAAGCGAAATCGTGAATGGCTGTTCCGGCTTCAGTGGCGCGAGAAACTTTGCACTACGTATCCCGCTGAGACGGGAGTTCTGCCTCCATTCAACCAGCGCTGCGAGCACTTCATCGAGGATTACAACCCCGGGCACCAGAGGCGCGCCGGGAAAATGCCCCGGCAAACTAGGATGATCGGTGCGGATCAGACGGAGAACTTCAAACGTCATGCCCGAGGTGCTGCGGCTCGATCAAATGCGGCAACCGATCAGTTCTTGGCTCCTGCCGCACACGACTTAATTGCGATAAACCAAATCGCTCGCAATACGGCCCAAACGCATTAAGCACTTCCTCCGCGGAACAGCCAAACTGCGATAAGTCGTAGCGGTGATTTGCGGATTTTCTCTCGGCCTGGCCGGCAACGACGGCGCGCATGCGCTGTTCTGCTTCCTGCGACAGTGACCAGCCGAAAAATTCGTAGATCCGCCGAACTGCGGCGATGGGTTCGCGACGAATCTCGTCATACTGAATGTCGCAAATGTGTTTGTCGACCAATCGATCGCGTTCATGCAAAAATTTTTCAATGGTGTCAGACCAGTAGTCGATTGCCTCCCGGCACACGATGAACGGATTCACCGCGTCGCTAAACGCGCTACGAAGGATTGTGACCAGACTCGACACCGACGCCATCGAATCGACCGGTGTCCGGTGGGTCTGCACGAACAGCGCATCCGGATAAACCGACAGCAATGCCGGCATGGCGAACATGTGCGTAGGCGCTTTCAGGATCCAGTGGCGAGCTGCTCGCCGAAACTGCAGATGTTGAAGAAAACGACGATGATATTCGTATGCGGGCCGCAAATCCTGCCGAAAAAACCAGGTGCGGTACGACGGCACATAGTACATCGCATCGAACTGATCGCTCAGAAATGTCGGAGTCATAAGGCTGACGCACTCCTGCGGAACTTCTGCATCAACCGCGTGCACGTAGCGGAATTTGGGCACCAGCCAGTTAAAGAAGTTACAGCTCTGCGTCGCTCGCTGAATTCTGCGTTTCTCATTATCGCGCGTAGGTGGAGATGGCGACCTCACTTCCCACATTAGAGGTGATCGATGTTCCGGGTCCGCTCCGAGCAGGCGATGCAACACACTGGTGCCGCTGCGCGGCAACCCGACGATAAAGAGCGGTTCGTGGATTTCCTGGCGCGTAATATCTGGGTAGAGCTGCCGGTCCCGTTCCATTTGCAGACGCGCGCACAAAGTGTCCAGAACATCGGTCTTCAGAGCAATTTTTCCGATCAGGTTGAGCTGTGCTTCGTCCTGGCATGAGTCGAGCAGGCGCGACAGTGCGTCAAAAAACTGGCCCTCACCAAAATCATCCAGGCCGCAGCGTCGCTTTGCGGTCTCGATTAAGTCCGTCGCAAACATTCGAGTCGATGGAATCCGCGTTTTTTCCAGCAGTGCTCCAAATCCATTGAAGAGCCGTACAGGCAGCTGCGGACGAATCTGTTGGACGGTAGTAGGGCAGTTGTTCATCGAAGTTAAGGCAATTCCAATAGCAGCGATCGTAATCGCCGCTATTGGACTTAAGTGCCATGGAAATAAGACCAGCGGGGGCAAGTCAAGTCGCGAATGCGGCAAGCATTTGGTTGCGCACGTGGTCTAATCGCTTCATCGTGTTCTTATGCAAACGGAGAAAGCTACGTTCGGTGCGGGTTGTTTCTGGGGAGTGGAAGAAACATTCCGCAACGTGAAAGGTGTTTTATCGACGAGCGTCGGGTATTTAGGTGGGACACACGACAATCCGACGTATCAAGACGTTTGCACCGATAAGACCGGACATGCCGAGGTCGTGGAAGTGGAGTTTGATCCATCACAGGTCAGCTACGACCAATTGCTCGACGTTTTCTGGTCCAATCATAACCCGACTACGTTGAACCGGCAGGGCCCGGACGTTGGAACGCAATATCGCTCGGTGATTTTCTATCATTCTCCTGAGCAACAGGCCTCCGCCAACGCGACGAAAGAAAAACTGGAGAAGAGCGGCCGGTTCAATCGGCCAATCGTGACGCAGATCGAACCCGCTTCAACGTTCTGGCGCGCCGAAGAATATCATCAGCGCTACCTGCAAAAGCGCGGCCAGCCACACTGCGCGGTTTGATGCAGACCGTGAACAGTGATCGGTGATCAGTGATGAGAGGCGCGCGGTTCCATGAACAGATCACCGATCACAGTTCACTGATCACTGTGTCGTAGTTGCCGTGGATGAAAGCTGGTCGCCAGGTAATTCGCACGACCAACTTCGCCGCTGACGCTGCTCCCTTCATTCTCCAGCAGGCGAGCGAAGCCCTCGCCGCGCGCAACGAATTTCGGATTGCGCTCTCAGGCGGGAACACGCCCGCGCCGGTTTATGCCCGGGTTGCGGCGGACGCGCACGATTTTCCGTGGGATCGGGTTCGCTTCACGTTCGGAGACGAACGTTGCGTCTCGCCGGACGATCCGCAAAGCAACTTCAGAATGGCGCGCGAAAATCTTTTTGTTCCTGCTGGTGTTCCTGACAAATCAATCATGCGCATGCGCGGCGAAATTGATCCGCAAATCGCCGCGCAGGAGTACGAAGACCAACTAGACGCCATCGCTGCCGGGCGCGGTGAGCCAATTTATCAGCACGATCTGATTCTTCTCGGCCTCGGCGACGATGGCCATACGGCATCACTTTTTCCGGGGACAGCCGCATTAGAAGAGATGACGCATCGAGTCGTTGCAAACTTTGTTCCCAAATTGAACGCATGGCGGTTGACGTTCACTTTTCCACTCATCAATCACGCACGGCAGATTTTGTTTCTCGTCGGGGCGTCGAAAAGTCCGCAGCTAATCGAGCGTGTGCTCGCGGGCGACGAGCAGTTTCCCGCCGCGCGAGTGAATCCTTCGGCGGGCAAAGTAACATGGATAATTGGGGGATCGTAGCACAGCCATTCTGGCTGTGGCGCCGACACGCATCTTGCCTGTCGTTCCACAATTCGGCAGGCGAGACGCCCGGCTGCCCCACAGGCAGGATGCCTGTGCTACACTGATTCGTGCGCACGATCATCGTCACAGGTTCTGCGGGATTGATTGGTTCCGAGAGCGTAAAGCGCTTCGCACGCAATCGCCCGCGCGTTATCGGCATCGACAACGACATGCGCGCACAGTTTTTCGGCGCCGAAGCTTCCACAAAGAAAACGCGCGACGACTTGATCGCGAACGTCCCCGAGTACGAACATCACGACATCGATATTCGCGACGCGGCCGCGGTCATGGATTTGTTCAAACAGCATCGCGGCACAATTGAAGCCGTCGTGCACACCGCGTCGCAACCGTCACACGACTGGGCCGCGCGAGATCCGCAGACTGATTTTACCGTGAACGCGAACGGCACGCTGAATCTGCTCGAAGCTGCGCGAAAGTTTTCTCCCGAGGCGCCTTTCATTTTTACGTCCACGAACAAAGTCTATGGCGACACGCCGAACGGTTTGCCGCTGCGCGAATTGGAGAAACGCTGGGAAATAGAGCCGGGCCACGAATACGAGCCCGGTATTTCGGAGACGATGAGTATCGATTACACGAAGCATTCGCTCTTTGGCGCGTCGAAGGTCGCCGCGGACATTCTCGTTCAGGAGTACGGGAGATATTTCGGAATGCCGACGGTTTCGTTCCGTGGCGGCTGTCTCACCGGGCCTGCGCACGCCGGGACCGAGCTGCATGGTTTTCTCTCTTACTTGATGATCTGCGCCGTGAGCGGCCGACCGTATCGCGTTTTCGGCTACAAAGGAAAACAGGTCCGCGACAACATTCATAGCTTCGACCTGGTTGAAGCGTTTGATGAATTCATTCGCAGCCCGCGCGCGGGTGAGGTCTACAACATTGGCGGTAGCCGGTACAGCAACTGTTCCATGCTCGAAGCAATCGAAATGTGCGAACAGATTAGCGGCAAGAAATTAAATTGGAGCTACGAGGAAACCAATCGCATCGGCGACCACATCTGGTGGATCAGCGACGTGCGAAAATTCCAGACGCATTATCCAAACTGGAAATTTCGCTACGCCCTGCGCGATATCCTCGAAGAAATTCACGCCGCTCTTCTGTAGTCGCGTCTCTGTGAGACGCGCGACACGGTGCATTGCAATCATTTCAACCCCGCGCTTCGCACAGCGAAGCGGCTACAGTGCTTTAACGTTGTAGCGATTTACGATTTACCGATGTAACGGCTCAATACTCTTCGCCTTCATCTTTCTCCGGCGGCACTACGCGATCGTGGATCCCATAGGCATGAAGCATCGCCCCGGCGAGATAGAAGAAAAACAGGCCGAGTCCCCAGCCGGCAGAGGCGAAGGCAGCAAGAAGGACAAAAATGCCGACCGGAATCGCGCCGATCATCCAGAGCAGCCCCGCCAGGATGTGTCCCTTATAAATGTGTCCCAGACCGGGAATGATACTGAACATCACTGCGACCATGTCGCTTGCTTTGCCTTCCGCGGTTTGTGACGCGCCGCGCACCCAATCGCAACGGTCGCAGCGTTCCGCGTCCTTCGGCAGAAGATGCCCGCAATACGGGCACGGCATCTTATCCCCCGTGCTCGGTTCACGCGCAGCTGTCGGCGCATCCGTGTACTCCACCTTCATAACTTATCGAAAGTCACAAGCCGCATTGAATTCGTCAAGCACAGAGACGGCACGCGATTAACCCGTGCGCCGCGAATCGGCGTGCAGAGGACTGCCCGCCCTACCAGGTAGGGCGCGTCACTCCGTGGGCGCCGCCTGCGCGTTACCCACATTGCGAGGCCGGTCGGACTGTGTCCGCGATTTATTGATCAACTGCCACAACTTGCGGCGCGGGTCTGCTCAATTCCATTCCGTTGCTCACTTTCTGCTGTTCGGACAGCTTGTGTTCGAACCACTTCTGCTGCTGCTGTCAACTGGCTCTCCAGAGCGAGCACTCTTTTGTGCTCTTTCAAAAACTCATTGAGCAACATTGCGTTCACCTGATCGTACCGCACGCTGTATGGCTTTCCTTCCTTGTCCCGCACCACGAGGTCAGGATTCACCTTTTGTACATCTTCGGCCACAAAGACCCAGCTGGCGTGTGCGCTCGGGGTCGATCTCCTTCTTGTAATGAAAGCTGACCGGCTTAAGCGCAAAGAGCGCTTCGCTAGCTTTGTCCATTGGCTTAATTTGTTCCTTAAACCGCTTGGAAGAGGTCGTCGTCCCCAGCTTACTGTTTTCATTAATAAGACCGGGATCCCGTTAGCAGATGTCGAGCCGAAGATGCTTTAAGAGCGCGGCATTGCCAATCGCCGTGTTCCGATTGCCTTCTGTGTTCTGATATAGCGCACTGTCGCCGATCGCTGTGTTTCGCTCACCGGTAGTGTTGAAATAGAGCGCAAACGCGGCAAATGGCCGTGTTGAAGTCACCTTCGGTGTTGCTATACATGGCAAATGCTCTGGTGGCCGTGTTTTCCTCGCCGGCATTGTTGAAAACAAGCGTGGCTACTCCATTTGCCGTGTTGTGGGTGCCGGTGGTGTTTA
This sequence comes from Verrucomicrobiota bacterium, assembly GCA_046726875.1. Taxonomy (GTDB): domain Bacteria; phylum Verrucomicrobiota; class Verrucomicrobiia; order Chthoniobacterales; family UBA10450; genus Udaeobacter. The sequence continues at coordinate 7,363 of JBKPBJ010000208.1, read as the reverse complement.
GCAAGAGCGCCGCTGCCCCCGTAGCTGTATTGTTGTCTGCCGTGTTAAGGTCAAGCGCTCCAACCCCAACAGCAGTATTGAAACTTCCGCTGGTAGTTGCAAAGAGCGAATACCAATCGATTCCTGTATTTCCGAGCCCACTTGTTAGGCTCTGAAGCGCCTTGCACCCTTCGGCTGTCGTGTCATTTGGATAGCACCCATCCGGCGCCGGACTGACCCCGAAAGCTTTCGGGGCCAAGAGGCCAAAGCAGGTTAACCCGACAATCGCTAGTGATGTTAATTTGGTCTTTCCTTTTGATAACGCTAAGGTTGACAGAGGTCTGCCAGGCATGTCGAGCAAAAGCTGATGCAGACCGCGGCATCAGTCTCAGAGCTGGCTTCGGGTGATTCGTGTCGTTAGTGTGTTTGGTGGGCATGCCCATCTTTCCTCTCAACGCCATAGGAACTATCCGTGATCACGTGCGCTTTTTGCTTTTCCTGACATTTTCCGCGCAAGCTTTTGCCGTCGGACTTGCGCCGTACGGTCAATTAGTCGCGAGCGACTCTGACGCAATTCCGCACGACGGTGTACGTGTAAGTTATCTCGGCACGAACGGTTATCAATTCGAATTCGGAGGCCATGCGCTGCTTGTTGATCCTTATTTTTCGCGCGTGGACCTTTTGAACGTAGCACTTGGTTCGCGCATTCAACCGAACGCCTCCCGCATCAACGATGGACTGAGTCATCTCGCGGCAAAATCGGACGCAATTTTAGTGACGCACGGACATTTCGATCATCTGCTCGATGTTCCGGCTGTCATGGCAAAAACACGGGCGCGTCTGATAGCCTCCGCATCGAGCGTCGATCTCGCCAGGCGCGCTGGTGCATCGTCGGGCGAGGCAGTGAGACCCGGCGAGGTGCGGCGAATTGGTCCATGGAAAATTCGTGTGCTACCGGCGACGCACGATCGACTGTTCGGCAAAGTGCCGTTTGATGAATCGCCCCGGCAGGCAGGCCGGTCCGCCGAAGGCTCGGCGAAAGCGGAGCCGCCGCAACGCGCTGCCGACTGGATTTGCGGGGAACCACTGGCGTTTTTGATCGAAGTGAACGGTCAGCGCATTTACATCGATTCCGGAGGAACACCGACGCGGTTGCCGCCTAACGAGCGCGTGGATCTCGCAATCCTTGGTATGGCATTGCCAGATTCGCGTGCACGAGTGCACGCCGCGCTCGACCGTTTGCGGCCCCGGTATATTTTGCCCAGTCACCAGGACGATTTCTTCCGGCCATTGAGCGCCGGATTTCAATTTGGGCCGCTCACGGATTTTCCTGGTGTGCAACGCGAGTGTGCGCAGCAGAATCGCGGTCGATTAATCCTCCTGGATTATTTTCGGCCGTGGACGCTGCCGAAGGCAGCAAGCCGTAGCAAATCCCAAATCCCAGGCACCAAATCCCAAATAAAGGGGTAAAATCCCAACCCGAAAATGGAAGACAAAGCTAAGCCCCGCGATCTCGAAGAGCGAACGTTTCGATTCGCAGAGGCTATACGGGCATTCGTGAAACAGCTGCCTAGTACGATCAGCAACACGGAAGATGTTCGGCAGTTGGTGCGTGCGTCAGGTTCGGTCTCGGCAAATTGGATCGAAGCCGATGAGGCACTGAGCAAGAAAGACTTTCTCATGCGCGTGAAGATCTGCCGCAAAAGAAGCAAAAGAGAGCCGGTTGTTCTTGCGTTTGATCGATGCGAGTTCGTCGCAAAGCACCGCATCTGCTCGCGACAAATTAGCGGAGGAGGCTCGCGAATTGACATTGATTTTCTCTGCGATCATCTCGAAGACCGAGTAATTCCTTTTTTGATTTGGGATTTGAAACTTGGGATTTGCAATTTCGCGAAGCGTTTAGATTTGGGATTTTACGCGAGGCGATGGCGATTTCGCGCGAGCAGCTGAATGAAGATCAAATCAAATTAACCTTGTGACCATCGTAGTTGACAGCAGCCCGCTTCGCGCGTTATGGGCTCTTGCTCACGGCCCTGGCGCCGTTGATTCCGCAAATTCTCGGGAGCGCGTTCAACATCTGGTACAACGCGACGGTCATTGAGCCAATGTTCACACCTGCGTTGCGACAACGCTTCTTCGATACGGTCGTCGTTTACAACTCCCTTGTTTACCCCATCGGTGCGTATTTGTGGCTGAAACGAATTTTTTCGTTTCGAGACTTGTTTCATCGGCTTCAAACAGACGTCGGCGGTCACAGACCGTCGCTACAGGAACTCACACAGGCCCGTCGGCGCTTGATTCATTTGCCGTGGTTTGCGGCGGCGATTTGCGGCGTCGCCTGGTTCTTGTGCATGCCGGTTTTTATCGGCGCGCTGCTGCAAGTCCAAAATCCGTTGGATCCGCGCTTACTCTGGCACCTGCCGATTTCATTCTGTGTGTCGGGTTTCATCGCTGTCACGCATTCATTTTTCTTGGTTGAGCTCGCAAGCCAGTGGGGATTGCTTCCGGTTTTTTTCCGTCACGAACGCGCTGATCGCACGCCGAACATTTTCACGTTATCGCTGCGCGGCCGCGGAATCGTGTGGGCGATCTCGGCGTCCATCTGTCCTATTGCCTCGCTTTTGCTATTGCTGTTGGCGCCACGGTCGCCGGCAACGAACGCAGCATGGCTCGCCGTTTTTGTCGGTGTAATCGGCATTGCGTTTGGAATTTTCACTGCACTAATGATGAGTCGCCTCGTCGCGAAACCGATCGATCAACTGCGCACCGCCGCCGATGCGGTTTCGCGTGGAAATTTGGCCGTCGACCTTAGTCGGGCAGGCGCCCGGCGTGCGGATGAATTTGGTCGACTGCTCAGTGAATTCGACCAGATGGTCCGCGAGCTCAGGGACAAAGAGAAATTGCGCCAAACCTTTGGCCTTCACGTAGGCAGACGCGCGGCGGAACGCATCTTGGCGCGTGACCCCGGGTTAAGCGGCGTGGAAGAAGAAATCACTGTCATGTTTGTCGATATGCGTTCGTGGACGGCCCGCGCGAGCGCGTCGCCGCCGGCGGAAATCGTGGAGATCATGAATGATTTCTTCCGGGTAAGTGTGCGCGCGGTTGAGGAGGAACATCGCGGCATGGTGAATAAATATTTAGGCGACGGTTTCATGGCGATCTTTGGCGCAGGCGACTCGGATTCGAATCATGCCCGCGATGCTGTGTCGGCCGGCCTCGATATCTTGCGGGCGGTTAACGAGTTGAACGACGAACTTGCAGCGAAAGGCCGCGCGCCGATTCAAATTGGAATTGGAATTCATTCCGGCCCTGCGATTGTGGGCAGCGTCGGTTCACCGCAACGGCTGGAGTTCACTGCGATTGGCAACACGGTGAACGTCGCATCGCGCATACAAGACCTAACCAAGACGATCGGCAGGCCTTTGCTCGTTACCGCAGAGGTGCGCGATTGCTCTGCCGATTCCTTCGCCTTCGAGGAATTGCCGCCGCAGGAAGTTCGCGGCATCGAAGGGCCAGTGATGATTTTCGCGGTAGGGGTGTAGAGGCGCTCGCCACGGCGAACGCCTGTCTTTTGCCTCGGCGTTTGACACAAAAGCCGCCACACTCGTTTCATGGCGCTAGGAGAAAGACAGAGAGTATTCGGCAAGGTGACTTCTGACGCGAATTCAATGCGGGACATTGATGCCGCTGTCCGCCTCGCCCCGCTTGCGGGGAGAGGATTGAGGTGAGGGGCCTCTTCGTCCGTCTTTTCAGAAATCAGTTTGGCAGCTACAATGACGTTTCGTGAACCGCGCTCGCATCTTGCGAAAAAAGGCAACCGACACTGAGCGCACTCTGGCGCCATCTCCGAAATCGAAATTTTGCGGGATACAAGTTTCGCCGTCAGCATCCGCTTGGCTGCTACATACTCGATTTCTATTCTCCAGCGGTAAAGCTGGCGATCGAACCAGATGGTGGCGGGTATAATTATGAGTTGCGTCGAATTCGCGATCGAAAGGCGTTCGAATGTGCTTGCTGAACACGGAGTCACTGTGCTGCGATTTTGGAACCATCAGGTTCGCTATGAACTCGATGGTGTCTTGAAGGCGATCTGGTTTGCGCTGGAGCAGCGCTTGTCGTCGCAACCCTCACCTCAATCCTCTCCCTTACGAAGGGAGAGGCGGACATCAATGAACCGCCACGAGAACACTCGACCGTGTTCGCGGTGATGGTGCCTGTCTTTTGCCTCGGCGTTTGACACAAACGCCGCTACACTCGCATCGATGCCATCGCTTTCCGAGATTGTCAGTTACACCGACCGTTTTCTGCGGATTCGCGAGGTGGGCGATTGGGAGAATGCGCTGAACGGTCTGCAGATCGAAAATTCCGGCCGCGTGACGCGCATCGGCGCATCGGTTGACATTTCGACGCGCGTTTTGACCGAGGCTGCAAAACAAGACGTAAATCTTTTAATCGTGCATCACGGTTTGTTCTGGCCAGGATTGCAGCCACTGCGAGGCGCGTTGCGCCGGCAACTGCGGCTCGCGTTTGAAAACGACATCGCGCTCTACAGCGCGCATCTCCCTCTGGATATCCATCCGCGCGTCGGCAATAACGCACAGCTCGTCGCCGCGCTCGGACTTGCTTTTGGAGTGCGCAGAGATGTCCGCGCTTTGAAAAGCGGCGACATGTCGCCGCAGTCCAAATCGCTACAACCGTTCCTGGAGGAAAAGGGCCAGCCGGTCGGCCTGAAAATTCGCGCGTCGCTTCCTCGCAGTGAGCTCGTTCGTAAATTACAAAAGGCGTTAAATGGTGCGGTAAAATTTTTCGAGTTCGGGCCGAAACGGACGTGCGCAATCGGCGTTGTGACCGGGGCAGCGGGTTCGGAAATTTATCGAGTCGCAGACGAAGAAATCGACACGTTCATCACCGGCGAAGCGCCGCACTGGGCCGCAGTCGCCGCCGAAGAACTCGGCGTGAATCTTTTGCTCGGCGGACATTACGCGACAGAAGTGTTCGGTGTGAAAGCGCTCGCCGCACATCTGTCGAAACGATTCAGGGTGCCATGGGGATTTATCGATTGTCCAACGGGCTTGTGAGCGGAGCACGGGCATCTTGCCTGCTGAGCGCCAAAGGCGCACCGTCATCTTTAGCCTGGGGCAATCGCCCCAGGCAATCGATCGCAGCAGCAACAAGCGCTGAAGGCGCGCTTCGACGTATCGATCATCCGCCTCATGTCGCGAGTGAATCGCGCTTTCAGCGCTGCCGTATTCCTCACTTCGCAAATCCTGAGGCGTTGCCCCAGGCTGCGAATGAGAGCGCGCCTTTGGCGCAGCAGATTTTTACGGGAACTCGACGGGTTCTGATCACGCTTGTTCTTCTCGTCCTCGTCCCGGTTTCCATTTCCGGCGCGGCCAAAAATCGTTCCGCGATGCAGTTGCCCGGATACAGAGCCGTGTCTGTGCACTACGGGCCGATGAACAAGATGATCATGTCCGTCCACATCAACGGCCAGCCGGGCGATTTGCTGGTCGACACCGGCTCGAACCAGCTGATTCTCGACGCAGAAGCAGCGGAATTATTCGGCGTCAGACCATCGCAACGCGCGCAGGCGCTGCCGCGCCAAACCGTGATGGGCTTTCGCTACATCCGGTATACGCAAATCAACGGTGAACTGTTGCCAGTTGGCTTTGTGCAGAACATGTCCGCGGGCCGCATGAATTTTGGCGGCAGCCTCGTGACGCTGCGCAACTCAAATCATTCCGGCAACGGCACCGGCGCCAGTCACGTCGATGGCGTGCTCGGGCTCGACCTTCTGCTCCGGCACAAAGCGCTGATTAATTGCCGCACAAAATTTGTCTTCTTCAAAGTCGATCAAGATCGCCGGATCAATCTTAGTTCCGTTGCTGCTTCGGAAAGATTCACGCGCGTTCCCATCCAACGGGAGGAAAACGGCGCGCTCACAGTGCCTTGCTCAATCCGCGGACAACCGACGCGTCTGCTGGTCGATACCGGCGCGTTTGTCACGATTCTGCACGAAAGTTTCGCAACATCGCTCGGACTCGATCCGGAACCGACGCGGATCTCTGCGCAGTTCACCCGCGGCGCGTCCAAACGGATCAGAGCGGCAAAAATCGACGACTTCAACATCGGCGCGTTCAAAGTGCCGCCGGAAAAATTCGGCGTCGCTCCGCTGCCTCAGTTCGCATTGCAACAAGGCAGCAGCAAAATCGCCGGGATTCTCGGCATGGACACGCTCTACATTTGCCACGCCATCATCGATCTCGACGGCATGAACTTGTTTCTGAAATAGTTCGTTAACCACGAATTCACACGAATGAACACGAATGGCGCGGAGCGCTTTGGAGTGCGGCGCTGCTGCGCCGCTTTTTCACAGAAACCTCGGAGCCACGGAGGGTTTTGTCATCCACAGGTGTCACAGATTGGCAGAGATTACAGCAGCACTTTTTTAAAACTGCGTGAATCTCTGTAAATCTGGGACCCTAAAATCTCTGCGTCCTCTGTGTTTTCTGCGGTGAATTAACCCTAAGAAAGTCCCGGCTTGACGGATTGAAAAATTGTCCGATCCCAAGATGCACATCTTCTTCTTGTTAGGCTCAGGACTCGGGAACAGCCAGATCGCGCATTCGCTCAACCTGAGTATCAAAACCATCGAGAGCCATCGCGAGAACATTAAACACAAACTCGACCTCAGTTGCAGCCGCGACCTTGTAGCCTGCGCCAAAAAATACGTGGGAGTAACCTTTGTGCCGTCGACGAACATCATCGGCCGCGGTAAAAAGAAAGTCGTCCGTTTCCCCCTGCGTGAGAGGGCTAACCATGAGTCGACACGAATTCACACAAATTGCGCGAAGTCTGTTCGTGATCGCTGCTTAAGAAATATTTCCTACAAAAAAATTGTCGACCTAGAACGCTGTTCACACAATCCCCTAGGAGGATCGTCGCCAAAAAATCGGGGAACATTCCCTACCCGAAAAGCCACAAATTTTTCTTTACAAAGCGTTTAAATTCGCTAAAACTCCGCGCCACTTACGACACAGGTGTTCCTATCCAGGCAAGCGATTCATTCGAATTTTTGGCCGAAGCGGAATCCTTTTGGGAGGTTCATTCCGCTATTTCCGGGGGAGCAGGTGAACAACGGACGAGAAGAGAATTGTTCATTTTTTGAGAACTTCTCTTCGCAGTTTTCGGAGAAGACGTTTAAGCGGGGAATTTTAACAAAAGAGGAATTATCAAGCTGCCCCGGATTAAGAGATTCGCATTTGCGACTCGGTTTCCCGTTGGCAAATGGCCTTCTGTTAGGTTTGCGATCCAACTAACAAATAAAACCTCATAGCTTGTCGCTACTATCCGATGAGTTGGATTACCGTTCTCTGGTCGATAA